>CACXER010000001.1 GCA_902766765.1 uncultured Elusimicrobium sp.
TCTTCCGGCAGGTAAATATGACCGCCCAGTTTTTCCGTTTTATCCCATTCTTCTTGTGGGTTGATGCTGTAAGCGGCTTGTAATAATTTAGCGGCAGTATCGGGATTTAAATTGGCTTCCCGGGCTAAGGTTTGGGCATCTTGGCGTAAAATTTCTTGGGCTGAGCCAAAGATTTCAATGAGTCTTTCTAACCAATCGGCCCGTAAATATAAAAAGGCATTGAGTTGAATGCGCGCTAAACGTTCGTCGGTGGAAATAGAAGCATTCATACGTCCGCCACCCCCTTGCGGTCCAACGGACGGTATTGCATCACTTCTACCAAATGTTTTGTTTCTATTTGCGGG
The DNA here is from genome assembly GCA_902766765.1 of uncultured Elusimicrobium sp. Lineage (GTDB taxonomy): Bacteria > Elusimicrobiota > Elusimicrobia > Elusimicrobiales > Elusimicrobiaceae > Avelusimicrobium. The sequence goes on from CACXER010000001.1 coordinate 345, forward strand.
GTACCTTCCAAATCGGCAATAGTGCGGGCGGTTTTTAAAATCTTATCCAAACTGCGGGCACTTAAACCGAATTTACGCATGGCGGCTTCCAAAATGGTATCGGCTCCGGTGGGTAATGGGCAAAATTCTTTGAGTTGTTTAGCCGTCATAAATGCGTTGGCGGTGGTGGGCGTGCCGATAAAGCGTTTGCGTTGGATTTCGCGTGCTTTTAATACGCGCTCACGAATTTGTGCGGAAGTTTCACCTTCGCTATGTTTGTTCCAATCGGTGTATTTGACAGGATTTAAGTTGACGGTTAAATCAATACGGTCTAATAATGGCCCGGAAATACGTGACTTGTAGCGGTTGATTTGCATGGGGGTACATGTACACGGTTTTAACGGGTTGCCTAAATTGCCGCACGGGCATGGGTTCATAGCGGCTACTAAGGTAAAGCGTGCCGGATAAGTAACGGTTTCTTTAGCACGTGAAATAGTAACTTGTCCGTTTTCCAACGGTTCGCGTAATACCTCTAGCGAGGAGCGGGAAAACTCGGCAAATTCGTCTAAGAAAAGCACCCCGTTATGGGCCAAAGACACTTCCCCCGGGCGCGGATTAGACCCGCCCCCGATAAGTGCCACGTCGGAAATCGTGTGGTGTGGGTCGCGAAACGGCCGCTGGGTTAAGAGTTTGCTTTTACCCAGTAAATTGCAAATGGAATAAATTTTAGTAATTTCTAAGGATTCTTCTTGTGTGAGTGGCGGTAAAATCCCGGGGAAACGTTTGGCCAGCATACTTTTGCCCGTACCGGGGAGTCCAATCATCAACACATTATGTCCGCCGGCCGCGGCAATCTCTAAAGCACGTTTGGCCAGGGCTTGACCTTTCACATCGGAAAAGTCCAACTCGGTTTGCGGCGAGGTTTCCTCTTGCGGAATAAAACTCATTTGTACGGTGGAAGCGTCTGCTTGCCCTTCTAAATAAGAAGTTAGTTCCCGCAAGGTATGCGGCGTAATAAAAGGGGTGCCGGATACGTTACCTTCCAACACGTTCTGTGGTGGGATAATGGCCGTTTTGCCGGATTTTTGACACGAAATCAGCATGGGTAGTACGCCCGCACAAGGGCGTAGCGAGCCATCGAGGGCGAGTTCGCCCAGTATCAGGAAATCATTTAATTTTTCCAGGGCTGCGGCAGAAAGTTGGTCACTGGCGGCCAAGAGCCCCAAAGCGATCGGTAAGTCAAAGTGTGTACCGCTTTTGCGTAGTTCGGCCGGGCTGAGGTTGACGGTAATACGTTTTAACGGGAAATCAAAACCGCTGTTTCTAACGGCAGCACAAACGCGGTCTTTACTTTCGCGCACTTCCACATCGGGGAGCCCGACTACAGAAAAAGTGGGCATTCCGGGGGCGATGTCTACTTCCACAGAGACCTCAAACCCCTCTATCCCTTTAATGGCTCCGGTGCGGATGTTGGCTAACATAGTTAGTTAAAAAGTAATACGATAGATGACGGCGTCGTGCTGGCGACCGTAAAATTGACGTTATATTTGCGAATGATTTTAGCCGTCAATTCTTCGGATGTCTTGATGTTAGCCGACACGTCAAACTGCGCGCTGGAATTGGCATAACGCACGAGGTTGAACTGCTCAATTTCGCGCAAGTCTTTCAAGATATCTTGTAATTGTTTGAGCCGTTCAATAGTATTCACGTTTTTGACGGTCAATTGAAACACGTTGGCCGAATTGATGGCCGCATTGATGGGCTCTGCTAATTGTTTAGCGGCCGCTTCACACGCGGCAGAAATAGATTTTTGAGCGGCAATTTCCGGCAGCGGATCTAAACCGCTTTGCTGTTGGGCGCCTTCGGCCACCGTAGCATAATTGTTGGTGGCATACACGCGCACGTTGGCGCGGGCGCGGTACGTTTTAAAGGGGGAAACCGTAGACGCGGCAAGGGCCTCCAACGGATGGGTGGCTGCGTCGGCAATAATTACAAAACGGGCGCCTTCGGTGCGGGCTTTGTCAATGGTTGGGTTAGGATTATCCAAGTTGTTTTGGCTTAAATTGTCCCCGTTGACCAGTGCAAACGGCTGACTCTTTAAAGCGCGGTAAATGGCCTGTTTACAATCTTGGCGCAAGGAAATATCATCGCCAACCGTTTCGCGAGAGGCCACTACCAACGTCGTCTTTTTGGCAAAAGCGTCGGATTCGGATTGTTTAATAATGTCGCCGATATCTTTGACAAGTACCATGGCTTTGATCTTTGTGTAGAACTCATCCCCTTTGCGGTACGATTTTTGTACGTGACTATGGCGGATAAACCCGGCGGATTTGGAAACGATTTTATCTTCCACGATTTGGGCTTGTTCTACGGTAGTAGCGGAGGAAATAAATACACCGGCTACCTTTTCCACAGCGGCGCGTTGGGCGGCTAAGATGCCGTCTTTTTTCATTTGGCGTAAATTATTTTCGTCATATGGAACGAGCGATTCTGCCGTCACATATTCGCCTTCGCCTTTGGGACCGATACGAAACGTATGGCAGGCAGTTAACGTGCAAAGAACGCACAACAGTAAAGCGATTTTTTTCATTTTTTATTTCCCTCCGGGTCCAATCCGGCTTGTTTGAGCCGTTCACGCGACAAACGCATAATAACGGTGCAACCGCCATCGTCCAAATATTCTGTAGAAACCAGTTCCATTTGCTGGATAACACCCGTGGCCGAAGAATCAATCGTACTGCCTACGGAAATGGCATCCACTACTTGTACATGGCTATCCAACTCAGTGCCGTATAGAACTTCGGTAGCCCGTTGATAGGCATGCGCAATGGCCGCTTCGCGGCTCATGATACGGCGTTGGGAATCGGAAGTATGGGCCGGATTGGCGGCACCTAATCCGCGTACCCACAGGTAATCTCCCGTGAGTAACGTGTCATTAAATGCCGGAGCAATGGCCCCGTTTTTTACTGCGGATTTTAAAGAGTGTGTACACGCGCATAATCCGCAGACGGCAAGTAACAAAACAGCCCATTTTTTCATAATTACCTCAATAATTCGGAGATGACTTTTACGTATGTGCTAGGCAAACGCAAGGCCTCGGTATTGATAATACCGCAGCGGATGAGCATAATCTCCAACATGTGCGTAAGAATATCGTAGAAGTTCTCGCGCACGGAA
>CACXER010000002.1 GCA_902766765.1 uncultured Elusimicrobium sp.
CTTAAAAAAATCTTCCGGTCCGTGCGGCCAATAGACAGCCCCGTCAATAGAGCCGCGGTCGCACACCATCACACTCGCGTCCGAGGTACGCTCGGCCAATTCTTCCAATTGGTGCACCGTGTAGAAAATAATATTCTGCGCGTGTTCAATGTGAATAGGGCTGTTGTCTTTACGTGGGAAACCACCGCTATACACTAACGTCGCCGCTTCTTGTACAAGGGCGATTTTATTACCAAACGTTTCTTTCAAAATAGAAAGAGCCGTTGTTTTGCCGCCGCTGGGGCCGCCGGTTAAAACGATTTTTTTCATAAGTTATCCTTTTATAATTTCTTCTACAAAATTTTTAATAGCTTCCGCCTTTTCCAAAAAATGTTCCGTGCCGCCAATAATTTTACGGCGGGGATGTTTTTTCCAGATATCCAAAATTTTACGGTCAATTTCAAACGCCTGATCTAAACTTTCCGTACGCACATGCGTGGACTGGTAAAAGGCGGGGTTCGTCGGAGGGGACAAGTGAAGCACCGCATCATAGCGCGCCAGTTCCGCATCCAAAGAGGTATTCATCTGCCGGAAAAAATCATCCACTCCTCCGGGCCAATATACGGCGGCATCTACCGTACCGCGGTCACACACGATGAGCGGGGCATCAGACGATTTTTCGGCCAGACTTTCCAGTTGCTGGGTCGTAAAAAAGATAATTTTTTGCGCAGCCTCAATGTGGGGAACGCTATTATCCGTACGCGGGAAACCACCGCTAAACACGAGGGTGGCCGCTTCGCGCACGAGTTCCACTTGCGGGCCGAATGTTTCTTTGAGCACGGAAAGTGCCGTTGTTTTACCGCTGTTGGGGCCGCCGGTTAGGGCGATTTTTTTGCGTTTCATAGGGTATCCTCTGAGGAGGCCGGTTGCTGGACCGCTGCCTCCAATTCTTTTAAGTATAACACTTTTAATTCTTCAAATTCCTTCTTTTTCCCCGCCGGAATATCCCGCACGGCAGAACTGCGGTTTTTCATTTTCAGGAAATCTACAAATTTATTTCCTTCTTTCACGCGAAAATCCAAATGCGGCCCGGTGGAAAGCCCCGTACTTCCGATATATCCCACCGTTTGGCCCTGTTTTACTTTGGCACCTACTTTTACCCCTTTGCCGAAGTTTTTGAGATGTCCGTACATGGTGGTATAATTGTTGGCGTGGCGAACTTCCACAAAATTACCAAATCCTCCTTTCCGCCCGGCAAAACGTACCGTGCCATCAGCCACCGCTTGAACCGGAGTACCGACAGGCGCGGCGTAATCAATACCCAAGTGGGGGCGGCGGATTTTTAAGATCGGATGTAAACGCCCGTAGGAAAAGCGCGAGGAAATGCGGTAATTGCGGAAACTAATGGGCGATTTTAAAAACATTTTTTTACTGACTTTACCCGTTTCATCGTAAAAATCATCCTCAAAATAAAATGCATAGGTAGTGGTTTTATTTTCCGCCCCGGTATAATATGCGGCCAGCAAATCCTGGCTGGTTACTTCCCCTGTGGAAGTATAATTTTCTTCCCACAAGGCGGCGTATCTATCACCGTTGCGAGTATCGGTATTAAAATCAATCGTCCAAGAAAACGCATCGGTAAAATCTAAAATAAGCGGTACCTGCAACCCTTGCGCCAGCATGGAATTAAATAACGAACCCTTCACTTCCCCCGCCGCTGTTTTAATGCGGGTTTTAATTTCCAAATCGCTCACGCCGGCTACAAGTGCTCCCTCCACATTGGCCACAAAATACCGTTTGAACCCCTGTGTTAAAAGCAACATCACAAATTGTCCGTTTTCTACGGCAAGAGAATACTCATCGTGCTTTTGGAGTTTACGCGTATCCACCACCGTGCTGAGTTTAGCAACGATTTGCGCCACTTCCTGATTAGACAACCCGGCTTCTTGCAGGGCCACATAAATCGGCTTTTCACCGACGGTAAATTCTTGTTGTGGAATATCGCGCGTTTGGGCATTTTCGCGCTCCAGGGCATTTTTTTGTTGGGTAATGTGCACCGCTACAAAAGCCGACACCAGGATAATTACCAAGGCCAAGGCATAAAATACCAGGTCGTGATAACGACGATAATGTTTAGTCAAAAATGCTAAAAATTTGGCTTTCATAGCAGTCTAAAAAGAGGGCGGTGTTTCCACCGCCCTACACGGTTATTTTTGGTCTTTCAAGAACGAGCAAAGCGCAATCGCGTTGAGTTTAACCTTCGGGTCATCCGCGCGGGAAGGCAAGATGACCGGAATTTTCGGCCCAACGAGCACTGCCGCGGCTTCCATGTGGTCGCCAAAGAACGCGAGTGCTTTATAGAGCGGATTAGCCGCATCCAAGTCCGGCAACATCAAAATATCCGCATCGCCGGGAACTTGTTTGTCTTTAATTCCCTTTTCAGCGGCTTTTTCGGCCGAGAGGGAAATGTACAAATCGTACGGACCTTCTACCACGCAATCCGTAATTTTACCTTCCGCGTTCATTTGCGCCAAAGCGGCGGCTTCTACGGTGCTGGGGATTTTTTCGTTGACTTTTTCCACCGGGCACACGCAAGCCACTTTCGGGCATTCTACGCCGAGTTTATGCATGGTGTTTACCGCATTTTGTACGATTTTGACTTTTTGTTCCATCGTCGGCGCGATAACAACTGCGGAATCGGTTACGGCAAACGGTTTTTTGTATTTAGGCGTGCTGAAAAGTACGAAGTGCGAGAGCAACGCCCCTTCCGGCACGAGGTGGGCTTCTTTATTCAAAATGGCTTTCATGTAATATTTGGTATCCACGAGTCCTTTGATTAAAAAGTCGCCTTTGCCAGCTAAAATTTGATCCACCGCGAGTTTGCACATAGTGGGAACATCTTCGCAGTCAATAAATTCAAACTTACTTTCGTTTAAACCAACGGCTTTTACCATTTCTTTGACGGCGTTTATCGGTCCAATCAAAATACCGTGGGAAATGAGCCCGTTTTCATCGGCCATTTTAATGGCTTCCAGGGCTTCGCGGTTGTTGGCCCCGGGTACAACTACGCGGTTGGATTTGCCTTTTACTTGGGCAATCAAATCCGCAAAACTATTGAATTTCATAGAATAACTCTCCTTACTGATAATAAACTAAAATCACGTATATTTCTTTACAATCTTCGGGTTGTCCAGCGCACGCGTGGCAGCCACACGCAAGGCATCTTTTTCTTCGCTGCCGGGGAACACATACATCGGCGCAATCCAACTGACATAGCGCCCAATCTCGTGCGGGATATATTTGCTATACATCAGCCCGCCTGTCAGCGCAATAAAATCTACTTTACCTTCCAACACAACGGCCATCGCACCAATATATTTAACCATTTGATAAATCATCGCGTCTAGTGCTAATTTGGCTTTTTGCGGGGTACAACTAATGAGCGAACCGGGACGTTTCTTACCGGTTTGGATAAATTCTTCCAATTCCTTGACGTCTGACGTGCCCGTATAAGCCACCAGCCCGCCTTTGCCGCGCAGTTTCAAACGGATTTCCTGCTCGGAAAACTGGCCCGAAAAGCACATTTGTATAAGTTTGGCGCACGGTATACTTCCGCTACGTTGCGGCGTCATCGGGCCGTCACCTTCGTAGCCGTTAGTAACGTCCACCACTTTACCTTGGCGGTGTGCACCAATGGAAATTCCGCCGCCTCCGTGGCAAACGATACAGTTTAGTTTTTCGTACGGTTTGCCGAGTTTATCGGCGATCAAACGCGCCACGCGTTTTTGGCTCAAGGCGTGAAAAATGGAAATACGCGGATTATCCGGCATACCGGAATAGCGCGCTAAAGGTTGCAGTTCGTCGATGACAACCGGGTTAGCAATGAAACTGGGGCACCCGGCATAGCGCGCGATATCACGCGCCAAAATGCCGCCTAAATTGCTGGGATGAATGCCGCCGTATTTGCCGGTTTCCAAATCGCGGACCATTTTGTCGTTCACGGCATAGACGCCCCCTTCTACGGAGCGAATAAACCCGCCGCGTCCGATGACGGCATCAATTTCTTTGAGCGGAACTTTATGGTCTAACAGATAATCCAAAATGAGTTTACGGCGAAGCGGCAATTGTTCGGTAACGTTTTTGCCTTCGTAGGGTTCTAGAGCGGCGATAGAATAGCGTACGGTTACTTCAAAAACGGGCTTGTCACCCCGGTAATAACCGATGTCGTCAGACGTAGAACCCGGATTGATGACAAGTATATTAAACGCCATACGCTCCCCTATTAGTTATATTTTAACAAAATAGAGGGAACAAGGACAAATGCAAGCATTTTTTGTTCCTTTTAAAAAAACACTTGACAAACCAAAAAAAAAAACAATAATAGAGTGTCGGATAAAAAAGAACAAAGGAGCAAACAATATGAAAAACAAACAAGCATTTACACTAATAGAATTGTTGGTGGTAGTTTTAATCATTGGCATTTTAGCCGCGGTGGCCTTGCCGCAATATCAAAAAGCGGTGGAAAAATCAAAAGCCACGCAAGTGATGGCACTTATCAAATCCATAGGCGCTGCACAAGAAGCATATCGCTTGGCTAACGGAAATTATGCAACTTCATTTGATGAACTAAGTATTGAGATCCCGTGGACAGGCAACTCCCCGTGGTGGAATAGCAGTAGTTATATTGCAGACACACGGTCTAATAGTGATTGGTCTATTCAAATTCTCAATGATAATGAGGTCGGAAATAAGGGTATTATTGCAGGGAAACTGTCTGGAAAATTTGCCAATAAAGGAGGCCTAATTTTTCTTTACCAGTATGATCAAAACACAGCAGTTCCATTAAACCAACCGTTATGTATAGAACTAGCAGGCGCAATTACCGCTGGCGACTATTGCACAAAAGTACTCAACGCAACACTGGTACAATCTGCAGCAATACGTTATTACACATTACAACATTAAAAGCACGCCCCGCAACGTAAGCGGGGCGTGCTATCTTAAACTTTCGTAAACAGAATTAGAACGTACCTAATTCCATTTGCTTGAAAAAGTCTTTGTTGGATTTGGTGGATGACAATTTATCCAGCAACATCGTCATCGCATCTACCGGGCCCAACGGCGCGAGTACCTTGCGCATAATCCACACTTTATTTAGTTCGTCCTCGCTTAGCAGCAAGTTCTCTTTACGCGTGGAACTGCGGTTGATGTCTACCGCCGGGAAAATGCGCCGCTCGGACAGTTTGCGCTCCAAGCATAGTTCGCTGTTCCCCGTTCCCTTGAATTCTTCAAAAATTACTTCGTCCATGCGGCTGCCCGTTTCAATCATGGCCGTAGCAATAATGGTCAGAGATCCTCCTTCTTCAATATTACGCGCAGCCCCTAAAAAGCGTTTGGGCTTTTGGAGGGACGTGGCCTCCAAACCGCCGGTCAACACACGACCCGATGAAGGTGCTACCGTATTGTACGCACGGGCCAGACGGGTCAAAGAGTCTAATAATACTACCACGTCTTTGCCTTGTTCGGCCAAACGTTTGGCTTTTTCAATGACCATTTCAGCCACTTGTACATGGCGGTCGGCCGGTTCGTCAAACGTAGAGGCCACTACTTCGCCTTTGACACTGCGGCTCATGTCCGTCACTTCTTCGGGGCGCTCGTCAATTAAAAGCACCATGAGCACGGCATCTTTGTAATTCTCGGCGATAGAGTGCGCAATGGCTTGTAAAATCATCGTCTTACCGCTTTTAGGCGGAGCCACAATCAAAGCACGCTGCCCTTTGCCGATAGGGGCTACAATATCTATCACGCGTTGGGTAAGTGAATTTTTATCTAACTCCAGCGTATAGCGTTCGTTGGGGTGCAGCGGCGTCAAGTTTTCAAAAAGCGGACGGTTGTAAATTTTATCGGAGTCAATACCGTTTACTTTTTGCACTTGCAACATCGCAAAATAACGTTCGTTATCTTTGGGCGGGCGAATTAAACCCTCAATCGTATCCCCTTTGCGAAGACCGAAACGTTTAATTTGCGAAGGCGATACATAAATGTCCTCGCCACCGGCTAAATAGTTATTTTCTTCCGAGCGTAAAAACCCGAAACCATCCGGCAAAATTTCCAACACACCTCCGCCATATACAGAACCGTTCTGTTTGGCTTGCACCGCTACAATGCGGCCAATCAGTTCCTGTTTGCGCAGACCGGAAATGTCCTCTATATTATAGTTGACGGCCAGTTTGGTTAGTTCCGGCACACTGAGTTTATTGAGTTCGCGCGCGTCCATGGGTTTGGCCCCGTTGGGTTGGCGCGGCGCGGGATAAGGCCGGTTATTTTGCCGTTGCTGATACGAGCGTTTGTCGCCTTGCGGACGGGCGGAACGCTCCGTTTTAGCGGGTTGTGCCGCCGTGGTTTGCGGTTTTGCTTCTTTGGTTTCTTTTACTTCTTGCTCGGGTTTAGCCGAAGCGTTTGTTTCTTCCATAATGACTCCTTTATTTTGCGTACAAATTTTCCAAGGCCTGATATAAACGGCCGATTTTTTCATCTAACGCACGCGGCGTAGTATCATTATAAATCACGATATCGGCCCGACTAATTTTTTCCGCCTCGCTAAGTTGTTGGTTGCGGCGGCGTTGATATTCATCTAATGAAATCCCCCGCGCTTTTAAGCGGGCCGGTAATGTTTTATCCGGCGCACTGATCAGCACCGTTAAATCCATTTTTTCTTCCCACCCGGCTTCCAACAAAAGCGGAGCTTCCAACACAGCCCAGGGTTTGGAACAAGCGGCTACTTTTTGTTGCACCAACTTCCACACGAGCGGATGTAAGAATTTTTCCAATTTCACGCGGTTTTTTTCGGATGAGAACACCGCTTGTGCCAGTTGGGCCGGGTCTGCCGTGCCGAACCATTTTTCTACTTGTTTGCGCACCGGAGCGGTTTGGTATAACTCGCGTACCAGTTCATCAGCACTCAAGACAAAGGCCCCTCGTTTGGCTAGGCCGGCCAGTGCGGTACTTTTGCCGCTGGCCATACTACCCGTCAGTCCCACCAGATAAAAACACGTGCGCCCGTTTTTCATAATACGAGTTTTTCCATGTCGTACCAATTTTCCCCGGCTTTGGCCGCCGCCAAAAGCGGCACACGTAACGAAACCGCATTTTGCATTAAATTTTTAATGCAAGCCGCCGTTTCGGTCAAGGCCGATTGGGGAACTTCAAAAATCAATTCATCATGTACTTGCATGGTCATTTGTACGGGAGAATTACGATAGGCCGTAAACACGTCAATCATGGCTTTTTTAATGATATCTGCCGAACCGCCTTGCACAATGGTATTGATGGCGGCCCGCTGGGCGAACGACGCCATGGAACCAATCCCCATATTAAATTCCGGCAGATAACGTATGTGGCCTAAAAAAGTTTTGACATATCCGTTTTTGCGTGCGGCGGCAATGTTTTCATCAATCCACTGGCGCACGACGCGGAAATTCTTAAAATAGTTATCTATGTATTCTTTGGCTTCCCGCAAGGAAATACCTAACGCTTGGGAAAGCCCCATGGGGCCCTGCCCATAAATGATACCAAAATTGATGGCTTTTGCACTAGAGCGCATCTCGGGGGTGACAAGTAGCGGCATTACACCAAACACCTGGGCCGCCGTTTGCGTGTGAATATCCCCGCCGTCTAAAAAGGCCTGGATAAGTACCGGGTCTTGGCTTTCATGCGCCAAGACACGCAAGTCAATTTGCGAATAATCTACACTGAGCATCACGTTACCCGGCGCGGCGCAAAAGGCCTTGCGTAGTTGTCGGCCTTTTTCGGTCCGGACGGGAATATTTTGTAAGTTCGGGCTGGAACTGGACAACCGCCCCGTTACCGTACCGGTTTGATCCAAATACGAGTGCACTTTATGCGCTTCGTCTTCCAGTAAAAGCAGATTATCTACATAAGTGGATTTTAATTTCGCATTGGCGCGGTAGTCTAAAATATCCCGGGCAATCGGATAGGTTTGCGCTAATTCGGACAGTACTTCCTCATCCGTGGAATAGCCGGTTTTCGTACGTTTAACCGGCGGAATGTGCATTTCCTCAAAGAGCAGCGTGCCCAGTTGCTTGGTGGAATTGATATTGACCGCATATCCGGCCCGCGTATCAACTGACTTTTGCAACTGTTCCATCTCGCGCGTTAAAATGGCCTTAAACGTTTCCAAGAACCCCGGGTCAATGCGTAGGCCCGTAAATTCCATGGCCGATAGTACCGACATGAGTGGCAACTCCATCGTGCGGTATAAATCGTACTGACCGCTTTCGCGCAGTTTTTGAGTCAACACCTCTTGCAACGGAAAACCAAACCGGTTGTACGCACGCAACAATTCTTGCGGGTCTTCTTCATTGATGCGCGTAGCAAAATAATCGGCACAAGCCCCGGAAAAACTTAAATCTCCGGACGGGTTTAACACATACCGCGCCAGCCGTCCGTCAAAACAATTCAAAAATTGTCCATGTACGTTGATATCCAGTTCCCGCAGGGTAAGTTTTAAATCGTAACCGGACTTTTCTACACTGTCATTTTGCACCAGTTTGGTCAACCCGTCAATTTCCCACGGCTCCAACTCGCTAATGGGTTTTATGGCAAACGTATACGGATCTAATCCCAGCAGCACTTGTTCTTCCTGGGCGTGCAAAAATACACGCGGCAATGTTTGGGCTTGCGTCAACGCATCGGTCAAGGAAAGTTCGGTCGTCGTTTTTTCCGGGGCGGCGGTTACCGTCGGGATTTTTAAATCGTCCAGTAAATTTTTAAACTCGTACTCGGCAAACAATTCCTCCAGCACACGCCGCTCGGGCATACGAGTACGGTAATCCTCCAGCGAAAAGGGCATATCCAAATTAGTATCAAACACAACCAGTTGCTTAGAGAGTAACGCCGACCCTTCCCCATCCAGTAATTTTTTAGCAAGCGTGGGTTTGATCCCCGGGTTATCCTGATGCGCGGCCCGTAAAATATCTTCCAAATGACCGAATTTTTCAATCAGTTCCACCGCACTTTTGGGCCCTACCCCACGCACGCCGGGGATGTTATCGGCGCTATCCCCCACGATGGAAAAATAGTCCGGTAAGAATTGTACATCTACTCCGAATTTTTCCTTAGCGGCCTCCGGGCCCTTAAAACCGTCCTTGCCGCCTGCCGGCCAAATATGGATAAATTCATTTAGAAATTGGTAAACATCTTTATCGGTGGTGGCGAGTACGCTGGGCACCTGTTCCTGCGCCGCACGCCGCGCCAGAAAAGCCATTAAATCATCGGCCTCAATACCGCTTTTGGCTACCACCGTCAACCCCAAACGCGCCACTAAATCACGCGCCACATTGAGTTGGCTAATCAGCGCATCATCGGGTTTTTTACGGGTTCCTTTATAGGTGGGCAGCAACGCTTTGCGCCGCGCACAACCGCCGGGTGAATCAAAACACACCGCCACATACGCCGGTTGATACTCCTTGAGCATACGTAGCAACCACCGCACAAACCCGTACAACGCACCCACTTCCTGCCCGGACGAAGTGGTCAACTTCGGCAAGGCATGGTAATTGCGGTGTAAGAAGTTATGCGCATCTATTAAAAAAAATTGAGGAGAAAATTGGGTAGTCATGGTTTGTGTGGAGGGCGCTGGAAATAACGGCCGCTACGCGCAAGCGTGTAGCGGCCGGATATCCTTATAAAAGAGCGTCCAGTTTTTCTTGCAAGGCCGATTTAGATTGCAACCCCACGGCTTGCGATACCACTTGTCCTCCCTTGAAAAACAAAATCGTCGGGACGGAAGAAATGCGGTATTTGGTGCTGGTTTGCGGGCCTTGATCGGTATCTAATTTACAGACTTTTACTTTTCCGGCATAGTCCTGGGCTAATTCTTCTACAACCGGGGCCAACATGCGGCACGGGCCACACCAGGTTGCCCAAAAGTCTACCATTACCGGCTCTTTAGCATTTAATACTTCACTTTCAAAATTCGCATCGTTTACAATCACTTCGCTCATACAACCCCCTAGTAACAATATATATTCAAAGGGTATCAAGTGGCAAAGGGACTTGTCAAGCGCTTTTTGGCCGGCAAGCGGCCGACGCCTAAATGTAGTACAATTTTAACCATAGGGGGCGTTATGACAAACACCAATAAAGAGAAAATCATTTGTATTACTTCACCGACCGACCGTACCTATTACCGGGCCTGCGCCGTAGCCAAAGAATTTGTAGACCGCGAACAAAATGTGGTACATACTACCGGCACTTTGCCCGACGGAGAAGTTTGCGAATTTACCGTTTCTTCCGTAACCGTTAAACACTTTCAAGCGGGTAAACTGAACGGCAAATTGGAAGTGATGAATTTAGCCGACGGCACTATCTCGTTTAGTGAAGAATACCAGGACGGTGTCTTAAAACAAATCCACGAAAAAGCCGCCCCCGCCACCACCAATGCCGCCCCGCTCCATAAAGGAACCACCCTTAAAACTTCTAAAGGCAGCCACTCCTTTTATTGTAACGGTAAAGAAGTGGCCGAGGAAACTATTTCTTCCAACGGGGCCTCTTTGGAATTACTGGGTAATATCCCTGACGGAGAAGTAAAAGAATTTAACGAAAAAGACCAAGTCATTACCGTGGCCCATTATAAAAACAATAAATTGAACGGGGAACTCATCCGCTATGCCGATGATGGCAAAGAAATCGCGCGAGAAAATTATGAGAACGGTTTTTTACAAGGGCCGGCTACCTATATCACATTTACCCAAAACGATTTTCTAACCGCCCAATGTTCGTATCGTACTTCCCGTTTGGACGGAGAACGTACCCTGACCCAACAAAACGGCACTTTGCGGTGCCGGGAGTTTTATAAAAACGGGCACTTAAACGGCCCACGTTTGTGCTATTATCCCAGCGGTAACAAAGAACGTGAGGAAAATTATACGAACGGAAAACTCAGCGGGAAACGAGAAATGTTCTTCCCGGACGGAAAAATTTGGTACCGTGAATCTTTTTCCGCCGGACGTTTGGACGGAGAACGCCAATGTTTCTTCCCGAACGGGAAATTATATTTAGAGGAATTTTACGCCGATGGTTTATTGGAAGGCCGCCGCAATACGTATGATGAGCAAGGCACCTTGCTTTCTACCGAAGAATACCATTGGGGCACGTTGGTACGCAACAACGAACGGAGCAAATCATGAAAATTACGCGTTTCTGCCCCGCTAAAGTAAACCTGTTTTTAGAAGTGACCGGAAAACGCCCGAACGGATATCACGAGTTGGCCACGCTGTTTGCTAAAATCAAATTGGGCGATACCCTTACGTTAGAAGCACAAGAATCCAACGAAACTTCTTTCTTACTTAAATTATCCGGCCCGGTTGGGCAGCACCTTCGCGCCGATGAAACAAATTTATGTTGTCGGGCCGCGCGGGGATTTTTGGAACATTTTGGCCTACAAGCGCGGGTAGAAATGTCCTTATATAAGCGCGTGCCCACGGGGGCGGGCCTTGGGGGCGGCTCCTCGGATGCGGCTGCCACCTTGTTAGCGTTATGCGACACATTTGGTAAAGATAAAAAAGAACTGTTGCCGCTCGCCGCCACGTTAGGGGCTGATGTTCCGTTATTTATGTATGACGAACCCTTCTTAAAAGGGGAAGGCATCGGCGAGATTTTAACGCCGTTTGTTCCGGGCACATCACTACCGTGGCTAGTGCTGGTTTACCCCAATGCTTTTATTTCTACCAAAATGGTATTTGGCAATTTTCACCTGGCAGACTC
>CACXER010000003.1 GCA_902766765.1 uncultured Elusimicrobium sp.
ACGCGACAGACTTAAAATCTGTTGACCGCAAGGTCGTGGGGGTTCAAGTCCCCCCCTGCCCACTCTTTTAAATCTGCCATTCAAATCTATCCCACCGGCAGTGAACTCCTATGCTAGAAGATATTAAACGTACGTTGTCCAAAAGTTTTGGTTGGGTGTCTACCGTTTTGCCCTTTGGGTTAAAACTGTTTGGTGTCGGTTTTGTATGTGCCTTTATCTGTTTGTTGCTGCATTGGCACACGTTGTGTGTACTCTTTATCATTGCGGCTACATTCTGTGCGTATTTCTTCCGCGATCCAAACCGCAATACTGTTTTTGCCGATGACGAAATTGCTTGTCCGGCTGACGGGACGGTGTTGTCTATCAAAACCGAAGACGACCCGAACTCTGTGGTGGTTCGTATTTTCCTGTCCATTTTTGACGTACATGTGCAACGCTCTACCGTGGCGGGAAAAATCGGCGAGATTTTTTATAATCAAGGTACGTTTTTGTTTGCCGATCATCCGGACGCGGATAAAAATGAACGCAATTTGATTCAGATTTTCAAAAACGGGCAACCGGAGAATTTTGCCCACGTGGAACAAATTACCGGTGCGATTGCGCGGCGCATAGAGTGCTGGCGGCATACCGGTCAAGAAGTGAAAATCGGCGAGCGCATTGGGTTGGTGCGGTTTGGTTCGCAAGTGGCGGTGTATTTGCCGAAAAACAAAGTGCGCGTAGTCGTTAAAGAAGGACAAAAAGTGCAAGGCGGTATTACCGTTTTGGCATTGTGGAAATAAGTATGACAGAAAAAAAAGATACAAAAGTAGTAGAAAAATTAAAACATACCGGCGCGGTAACGGTGCCGTCCTTGTTTACGCTGGGTAATTTGGCGTGCGGATTTTTCTCTATTTTATCCGCGGCCAAAGGGAACTTTGCCAATGCCGGGTGGCTGATTTTGTTTGCCATGATTTTTGATATGTTTGACGGACGCATGGCGCGGCTATTTGGTACGGAAAGCAGTTTCGGTGTTGAAATGGATTCACTCGCAGATGCAGTTTCGTTCTGCACGGCCCCGGCGATGCTCATGTACTTTTTCGTATTGCATACCCAACCTACTTGGGGCGCACCGATTGCGTGTGTGTACGCGTGTTTTGGCGTATTACGTTTGGCCAAGTTTAATGCCATGGCCTACGCGGGAGAAAGTTCCAAACAGTATTTCAGCGGGCTTCCTACTCCGGCAGCGGCGGGTATTTTGGCTTCGTTTGCTATTTCGTACAGCATTATGGAGGGGACGTCCGGCGGACGCAATATCCAACTGCTTAGCGCCTACTTGCCGCACATTTACAATTTTGTATGGTTTGTGATGTTGGTGCTGTCTTTGCTGATGGTATCCAATGTGCCGTATGCGGCTTTCAAAGCCAAACGCGACAAAATCCGTGGCCCGTGGGTGCTGCTTTTGGTGGTATTCCTCGTGGTGATGACGATTAAATTCCCGCACAACATGGTGTTTATTGTATTTTCGCTCTATGTGATTTTAGGGCTATTAGCGGTGTTGTGGCGCGCGTTTAGAAGAATTAAATAATTTAGTTCATAAGTTTTAATTATGAGACGTCCGCGAAATTATTTTTGCGGACGTTTTTATAGCATTGTCTCCCAGCATAACCGGAAGAGAAAGAAGAAAAGCCACCCAATTGGATGGCTCTTTATAAAATCTTTTTTAGCAGTTACAATCGTAACCACTTAAATTCAAAAAACACAACCACACTAAAAATCAATACCGGCCCCCATCCGGCCAGGAAAGGGCTTAAATATCCGTTCTCACCAATAGAAGTACACATGGAAATCAGCCACCAGAACGTAAACGCAATGACCATGGACGCGATAATGTTTAGGATTTTACTCTTTCGCCGTGTGCTAATGGCAAACGGCATCCCCAGTAGACACATGACAATCGTGGCGAACGGGGCGGCCAGTTTAGCCTGGCGTTGGGTTTCGGCCGAGTAAGACGCCAAGCCGGTGCGTTTGTGGAATTTGATGCGTTTGGTAAGGTCCCGTATGCTCATTACATCCTCATCTACCCGCCCTACCGACATTTGGTTGGGGCGGATATCTACGGGAGAGACCCGGGTTTCAAACGGCTCATCTTTGGCATCGGTGTTGTTATTGGTATTATTAAAGGTGCGGTGTAGCCCGTTGTGAAAGACCCACCGTTTCTCGGCGGTGTCCCATTTCATCGTGTCGGCTACAATTTGCTCGGAAATATCCCACGCATCATTGTAAGTATCCAGGGAAATTTTTGTCATCGTGCCGGAAGTCAAATCTACCGTTTTGGCATATAACATTTGTTTGGGGGAAATTTTAATTAGCACGTCATTTTCCAAATACTGGTTATAATTCGGATGCGGTTTGAGGCGCGTATAATAGATATAATCGGCTTTGACATTTAGGGGGGGAACTATAAATTCTTGCATCAACATAGTGCACGCACAGACCAGTAAAATGCACCCGATAATAGGTTTAAATAATTCGCGCGGGGCAAATCCGCCCGCCACGCATGCGGTCCATTCACCGTTAGATACCATTTCGGAGATCACAGAAATCGCCCCCAATAGGCACGCTACCGGCATGATAGTTGTCAGCCAGTTGGGAAATGTTACTAGCGAATAAGAGAGCACGTCGGCCAGTGTAGTAACCCCGTTGCCCAGGTTTTTCATTTTTTCAAAGGTGTCACCCAACACGACCAGTGCGGCAAACACGCCCATGGCAAACAAGAACGGCCCCCAAAATTTGCGGGCAATATAGCCAAACAGCAAACGCGCTCCTACTAAATGTTTAACCGTTTTTTCCATAAATAATAGCCGGCTCCTATGCCTACTACAATCGGCAGCCACGGCCCGGGATACGAAATCCAGGTATATTTTTTACCGAGAGACAACCCTAATGTCATTAGCAAATAAAACGCGAAAATAATAACTACACTATAAAACATGCCCCACCCTTTGTTGGTGCGTTTGCCCAGTGAAAACCCAATCGGGCAACTGACAAACAATAAAATAAGCGGCGAAAGGGCCAGCACATTACGCATACTGATAGCGGTGCGGAATTCGTTGGCCAGTTTAGGAGTTAGCGGATCCTTGCGTAAACTACGCAGTAGTTTGGTGGTAGTCATTTCTCCTACGCGAAGCCGCCGCGTGTGGGCTTTGGTAAGTGAAATACTCATGGTGTAATCGTCAAAATTGGCCGCGATGATGGATGACGGATCTTTGGTGGAAATACGTTGCATTTGTCCGTCTTTAAGTTGCAAGCCGATGGCCGTATCGGTCAGTACAATGCGTCCGGAAGAGGCATTGACTTTGGTGCTTAGCGCGCCGGAATCGCTTTTGTTGACTAGGTGAATTAGATTAGCCGTGTTAGTTAGTTTGTCTAAATCTTCCAAATACAAATCCCAATCGCCTAAGTTGATGAATGTTTTTGGCTCCAGGGTAACTTTGGTAATTTTGCTGTACGCTTCTTCGCGCTTGTTGATAAATTTTTTGTAACTTCTTGGGGTAAGCCAGTTGCCCATTACAAACAGTAAGGCTGATAAGGCAAGCGCGCATACGAACATGGGCCGGACAATTTCTTTAAACGAAAATCCTGCCGCGCGCAAGGCAATCAGTTCGCCTTGTTCGCTCATGTTGGTAAGTGTAAGTAACACTGCAATTTGAAAGGCCATCGGCGCACTTAAACAAAACACGTCCGGCAAAATGTTGAGTAACGATGATACAATCCACCCGAAACTTGTGCCGTAGGTCATCGCCATTTTGAGCACGCGGATAAAATGGTTCATGAAAATAACAAAGGTTAGTACACCCACCACGCCGGTAAAAAAGGTGAGTAAACTTTTAGCGATATATCGGGTGAAAATGGAAATACGCATATTCTCATTTTAACAAAATTTATGCACGTTGTGTGCTTCGCGCGCGTTTTGTGCGCGCGTGCGTGCGCGAAATGTTATAGAATGAAATAATGAGGTATTTTTTCGTCTTATGAAAATACTGCGCTTGTTTGTTGCCTTGGTGTTGTGCCTGCAACTGGGTTTTTCGCCGGATGTATGGGCGCAATCCTTGCCGTACAGTTTGGTAGATAAGGACCAATACGCCATTTTTGAGGAAGAGCAAGCCGCCAAAGAGGACGCCGCCCTGGCTTTGGAAGATCCGCCGGACGACGCGGCCCTTTTGCACTATTCCGATGCATTTTGGCGCCAGGCCGTTACCTCGGTAGAAGGCGCGTACAAGTTAGATAACGAGCCGGAACCCATCCCCGATTTAACGCTGTTAAATCCCACGCTTTCTTTGCCGCTCTACGGTACCAGTATTGCCCTAACGGGGCGTTATGTGCTCGGTTTTAAAACGGCGGCTAAAAAATATAAAGAACCTTCCAAAAGTGCCAGCACATCCAACACCAACCAACGCAATTTGGAAATGACCCAACAAATGCAACTTAAAATGCAGGGTAAAATTATGGACCGCGTGTTTGTAGATATTGACTACGATGATCAACGCGAGGAAGAGAAAACATTGTCTGTGGCCTATCGTGGTAAACCGGGTGAAATTGTACAGGAAGCGGAGTTCGGGGATATCAACTTGGCTTTGCCGCAAACGGATTTAATTGCTTATCAAAAACAACTGTTCGGCGCGAAGATGCATTTGCAATATAAAAACGCCAATTTGTACGTGATTGGGTCGCAAACTAAAGGTACCAGCAAACAAAAGCAATTCGTGGGTTCCAGCGTGCAGGAAATCGTTTCGCTGGCCGACACCAGTTATTTGCGCCGTACCTACTATGATTTAACTTTTGGCGGGAACATCCACGGCGATCCTCAACTCCAACCTGATGCCTATAACGATTGGAAAAATAATGTTATTTCCATTTCTCCCGGCAGCGAAGAAATTTATTTAAACAGCAATACTACTTCGCGCACGTTTGTCCCGATAGAAAAAACCGCCACTGATTATTTGGGTACCCAACTTTATACAGCCCAATTTGAACTTTTAACTCGCGGGGTGGACTATACGATAGATTACGCGCGCGGTATCGTAACGTTTAAACGCACTATTACCGCGCAAAGCGTCATCGCGGTAGATTACCGCAATGCGCAAGGCCAATTACTTAGCGAAATGGGTACTACGCCCAATACTATTAAACTAATTAAAACCGAAAACGATAAACCGTTTGAAGGAACCGCGACCGAGACGGCCAATAAATTAGAAATGAAAACATTCTACCGTATCGGTGCACAAAAAATTACGGAAGATAACGGAAAGGGTAATTTTGTCCTTACTTTGTTAGATGCTAACGGCCAAGATGCCGGCGGTAGTGCTTCCCCACAACAAGTATACCCCACCACTATTACCATGGATTTTGACCAAGGTATTTTCGAACTTAAAAACCGCATGACCGACGATATCGGTTTGTATAATGCCACGCCGGTTTCGGCGCGTAACCGCACGTTTAAAATTCAATATGAGTCTACCGTTAAAACGTATTTTATTGAATCCGATATTGTGGTGCAGTCCGAACAAGTGAAATTAAACGGCCGCCCGCTTGTGCGTAACAATGATTATTATATTGACTACACTTCCGGTTTTATTACCTTCTACA
The DNA here is from genome assembly GCA_902766765.1 of uncultured Elusimicrobium sp. Lineage (GTDB taxonomy): Bacteria > Elusimicrobiota > Elusimicrobia > Elusimicrobiales > Elusimicrobiaceae > Avelusimicrobium. Next base: position 5,626 of record CACXER010000003.1, read on the forward strand.
GAGGCGAAGAAATTACCGAAAATGCCGTTATTGATATATCCTACGATACGGTAACGGGCACTAGTTCCAACAACTCGGTACTTGGGGGGCGGTTGGATTATAAATTGTTTGATAAAATCGTCATGGGAGCGACGATGATTCAGGAAGGAGGCGAAAAGCCGGCTGTTGTGCCGCAAGTGGGAGCATACAGTAAGGAATTACTCGTTTACGGGGCCGATGTGAAAGGGCGGGATATCAAACTGGGAGATAGAGTCAACGTAGATTTCAGCGCCGAAGCCGCCCGTAGCCAGAAAAAACAAAATATGTTCGGTTATGCCATGATAGACAGCATGAACGAAACAAGTGAGCAAGTGGGCGGGTCTATGATTTTTAGGGATTGGCTCATTGCATCCAACCCCAACAATAAACCGAACTTTTTAGATGCTATTCGGTGGGATAGCCAAGATTTACCCGCCTTAGAAATTAACCCGCACGCCATTGCCAACGCCAACGATAAACAACAAGTGCTCGTACTCAATTACGACTTTACCCAAGGGGTAGATTTTGACGGCCGCGATGAAGTTTCTATCGTTTATCCGCTGAGCAAAAGCGGCCTGGATTTATCTTCCAAGACGACCTTTGAACTAACGATTTTAGGTGAAACCGGTGGCCCGCAAGTTAACTTTACATTTGGGAATATTAGCGAAGATTCCGATGGCAGCGGCGGCATGACTACCCAATGTGGTAGCGGCGTACCCAAGACGGAAGATATTTATTGTCGCAACAGTTTGGCCCCCAACGAAGATGTCGGCTGGTTGTACGCCAACCCGGACGGTACCGAACAGCGCTACAATCCGTTTGTTTACAACCTTTACAATCCCGAGTCGCAACCGAACGGTCGTATTGATACGCAAGACCTAAACGGAAACGGAAAATTTGATACGGAAAATATTCCAACGCAGGGCAACTTCGGGTTTGGCGGCGCGAATATTGACGGAATGAGTGGCGGACATACGGCCGATAATACAACTTGGCAAACCTATTCCATGCCGTTCCAAATTACCAATAAATCGGAGTGGACGGCAGTGCGTCATTTGCGTATCACACTTAAAAAAGGTACTAAACTCAAAGGGCAAATTAAAATTGCCAACATCGCCCTGTCGGGAACTTCCTGGAACACGGAGGCCGACCCGAACGCTAATCCTGCTGAAATGTCCGTGTCCGGTGTCAACAATGTAGACGATATTACGTATGAACCGATTTTCAATTCTCCCGGTGACGGCCAAACCGTATTTAATTACCTGTATGGTTCTATCCAAAATTACCGCAGTACATTGGATTCCGCTAACGTCTTGGACCAAGCACTCCGCTTGAAATTTAATACTACAAGTTTACCCGTTGTGATAGATGATCCGTCTTCCCCGGTACTGACCGGTGAGCGGTATGCCAACCGTAATTTCAGAAGTATGGATTTTTCCCAACACCGCGAGTTCCGGTTTCTGTTACATAGTAAAATGGCTAATGCGGGTTCAGAATTTTTCCTAAAAGTCGGTACACAAACCAATTACGATAAGATCATCGTGCCGCTTGATTTTGACGGTTGGCGTTTGATTTCCGTGAAAATGGTTGATACGAACGGCGACGGTATCCCCGATTCGTTTACCAATGTTTCTAACCCGGATTACGGCATTAAAATAGTGAATTACCGAGCTCCGGGGGGGCTGCTCAATTTCCGTGAAATCAGTTTGATTATATCGGGGATGCAGCGCCCGCAAGGAGCATCCGGCAGTGCGGGTGAAGTGTGGCTGAATGTCATTCACTTAGCCGACGCCATTACACTTACCGGCGATGCCTATAAGGGCGATGTAACGGTAACATGGGATGGCTGGGGAAGTGCCAGTGCCAAGTATAAACACCAGGATAGCAACTTTGAAACACCCCTTACCGTTGCCAAAAATCAAGAAACGACCGAAGAAGAATACCTGTTGAAAGTGGACCGCATTAAAGAATTTCCGATGTCGGCCAAATTTACCCGCAGTGAAGTAACGACGCCGCTCATTACCGATACTACCAATTACAACACGGTCTCGCTGTTAGACAAAGGCAAAGTAGAGCGGCAAAATGCTACCGTGCGCGGGGATTTTATCAAGGAAAATTTACCCAAAATCGGGTTGGAATATACGTTAGACCGCACGGATTATCAACTTATGAAGCGTAAAGACGATGCGCAAACGTACGGGGCGACGCTGTCGCACTCGGTGGGTTCGTTTAAAAACATTTCCGCCGGCTATTACCTGACCAATTCTTCCGTGGACTATGACCGCGTGCGCCACGAAGAATCTACCACGTATTATAATACCGACGAAGATACCCATAAAATGAATATGAAGTTTACCTATCAACCCACGCAGAATTTTAACTTGATCCCATCGTATAGTTTAAGTAAGAGCAGCGAAGACCGCCTCCATTACGGCGACAACAAAATCCACTACCCCAAAGCCATGACGCAACGTGCCGGGCTGAGTAGTACGTGGCGTATTGCCAAGTGGTTGGTTCCGTCGGCCAGTTACAACATCACTACCGTAGAGAACAATAACCTTACCGCAAAAACTCCTACCAAAGCCGGAACGGATGTGACGGTGGGCGTAGGGGATGTGAAAACTATTACACGTAACGCGGACGGAAGCGTTTCGCTTACCATCAATGGGAATGATTTACTGCCACAAAGTAAACTGTTTAGTACGCTGGTGGTGTCATCGGGATACCGTATCCAGGATGCAGATGCGTGGAGTGATGTGGACCGTGATTTTGATTCGCGCAAAGAACTGTGGATTCGCGGCGACTCGTTTAAGCAGGTCGGTCGTTACGGCTACCGGCGCAATATGACGTTGCGTGATACGTTTACGTCCACCCAACGTTGGAATCCGCTTTCCAAATATGAATTCACCGGTGTAGCGGCTCCGCTTAAAACGGTATCCGTTATCAATAATTTCAGTAAGACCTTGCAGAAAAATGATCAAACCGGTACGATGTATAATTCTACCAGCATGACCTTGCCGGATTTGACGTTCTCTATTTCCGATCTGGAAAAATTCTTCTATGCCGGCAAATGGTTTGCCAACAGTAATTTGAAATTGCGTTACAGTTGGGTGGAACAAACGAATATCGGTACCGATGAACAAGAGACTATCCAATATGGGGCGGATTTACGCTTTATGTTCCTCAATTATTTTGATACGGTGCTTACCGGACAACGCAAAGAGTCCAATAAAGACGACTTGCGTTTACGTACCAGTTTGGAGCGGCAACGAGAAAATAATTTATCGGCTCAAACATCCTTTTACATTAAATCCTTACGCTTGACGCCTAAACTGACTTATGTTACCTACGATAAATGGCTTGTTAACGGACAGGTCAGCCAAAGCACCAAAGAAATGGTGCCCAGTCTTAACTTGCGTTGGGATTTCAACTTGCCCCACGGCTTAAAATTACCGTTTATCAACCGGATTTACTCCGCCACCAACCGCGTGATTTGGAATACGAATATCAGTTTCACGGATAAACGTTCCCAGGTGGAAGTCATTGATAATTACCAAAAATACGATGTAACCACGTCGTTGGATTACGAATTTTCGCAAAATTTACGTTTCACACTTTCCGGCGGGCTGACCGTGTTGGAGCACGCGTATGTAAAGACGGAAGATTACACCGCGTATAACATCGCCGCGAACATGACGATACAATTTTAACCGGATGAAAAATAAATTGTTACAAGGTGTATTACACTTCTTTTTCCCGCGTACATGCGTTTGTTGCGGGCGGGATTTATCTTACCGGGCCACCTCGTATTTATGTCAAGATTGTACCGCCCAGCTTACGCGTCCCGGACCGCTGTTTTGTGTGCGTTGCGGGGTCAATTTGCCTTCGGGCGGAGCGCATTGTTTTGCGTGCCGTGGCAGTAAAGCCAAAGCGTACAAGTGTAGTTTGATCCGTTCGGCATGGATATTTAATACGCCCTCGCGCTCGCTTGTGCACGGACTTAAATACGCGTTTGAAGATTATTTGGCCGAGGATATGGGCCTTCAAATGGCACGCAATTTTGCCTATTATCCGGAACTGGTTACGGCAGAATTAGTGATCCCGGTGCCGTTATTTCCTTCCCGGCAACGCTCGCGCGGATATAACCAAAGTGAACGGTTGGCGGACAGTTTTTCCCATCATACCGGTTTGCCACTACTTTCGGATGCACTCGCGCGTACGCGCGACACGGTCAGCCAAACTACGCTTGGGCGTACGGCGCGTTTGTCTAATATGGTGGGTGCTTTTTCTTGCGTGCGGCCGCAAGCCGTTCGTGGGAAAGTTGTTTTGCTGATAGATGATGTGGCAACTACCGGCGCCACGTTAGAAGGTTGCGCCCGGGCACTTAAACTGGCCGGGGCCAAACGGGTGTTTGCGTACACCTATGCGCGGGAAAATTAACATCTCACTTTTTCTCTTTTGGGTGTACTAATTGATGCCCATGGAAACTAAAATGAGCATTACGACACACAATTAGGTGCTCCCAAACAGAAATATCAAAAACGTTAGCAGCTTTTTCCAGTTGTTCCGTCCAGGCCACATCGGCTGCGGAAGGGCGCGGATCGCCGGAGGGATGGTTGTGAATAATGATCAACCCCGTGGCTTTAATGTTGAGGGCCATTTCTACAATTTTGCGTGGTTCCAAGTTGATTTCGGAAATAGCCCCACCAAAGAAACGGCGTGTGTTAAGTAGCGTCCACCCCGTAGAAAGAAACATTACTTCCACAAATTCTTCGTGCTTCCCGGCCAGTGAATAACGGCAATAATCCAAAATATCATCTAACGCACCCACTTTAATAGTTTGGGATAACTGGTCTTTGGCATAGCGGCTGAACGCATCACGCACTAGTACAAGCAGTTGGGCGGCACGCGGCCCGATACCCGGCACTTCGCACAAGGCGGCCTCATCGGCATCTAATACGGCGGATAAGGAGCCGAACTGTTTAAGTAAATTCCACGCAAGAGACTTTGTATCTTTGCGCGTGATGGCATAGGTAAGCAGTAATTCCAGAAATTCGTGATCTAATAGAGAGTCCAAACCGGCTGATTCTACACGTGCACGCAAACGGGCGCGATGGCCGAGGTGGGAAGGTTTAGGGGAGGTAGCCATAATTCTAATTCTCTTTCTTATTGTACTGCTTTTAATGCTACAATGGTAATAAAGTTATAAGGTGTTAGGCAAGGGGGAGTATGAAAAAGATTATCATTATTGGTGGCGGCCCGGCGGGTTATCCGGCAGCGTTGGAGGCGGCCGCACTCGGGGCGGAAGTAACCCTGGTGGAAAAGAATAAACTGGGCGGAGTATGTTTGAATTGCGGGTGTATACCCTCCAAATCGTTTTTAGATGCGGCACATCGTTTTCAGGCGGCATTTTCCGCCGTAGGGTTTAGCGCAGAGGGCGCGCAAACGGCAGCCGAACAATTATTCCAAGCCCGCGATTTTGAGCAAGTCAAAAAACGTCAGCAAGTAGCCACCCAAAAACTAACGCAAGGGATTTCCTTTTTACTTAAGAAAGCCAACGTAACGGTACTTACGGGCGAGGCGTCTTTTGTAGATGAGCATACGGTAGAAGTGCAAACAGAACAAGGCAAGCAAAAACTGTCCTTTGACGGGGTGATTATTGCCACCGGTTCGCAAGCGTTTTATCCGCCGGCGTTGGAAGCGTTGCGCGGGAAAGTGTACGATAATGCCAATTTCTTTGAAATGGAGAAATTGCCCGCGTCTATGGCTGTTATCGGCGGCGGCGTTATCGGGTGTGAGATGGCTGATTTCTTGCAATCCTTTGGCGTGGAAGTACATTTGATTGAAATGCAACCGCGGTTGTTGCCACTGGAAGATGAGGGCGTTTCGCGCGTGTTATTCCAAGCATTTACCAAACGGAAAATCAATCTTCATTTGGGCGTAAGTGCGACGTCGGTGTCGCAAACGCAAGACGGGTTTGAACTGACGCTTTCCGACGGGGGAAAAATCAAAACCCAGCAAGTGCTTGCCGCTATCGGGCGCACGGTAGATGTAAGTGCCCTGCATTTGGAACGGGTGGGTATTTCTGCCACGCGCAAAGGGATACAAGTAAATCCGCAAACCCTACAAGTTAAAGACAATATCTACGCGGCCGGTGACGTAACGGGCTTACTGCAACTGGCGCACGCGGCCACGCGCCAAGGGCAAGTGGCGGCTCGCAATTTATGCGGGGTGTCTGCGGTGTATCACAACGAGCGGGTGCCGCACGCGGTTTACACCACGCCGGAAATTTCCTCGGTGGGTTTATCTGCCGCGCAAGCACAAGCGCAAGGTATAGAAGTAAAAGCACATAAATCGTTTTTCTTAGCTAACGGACGGGCTGTGGCGCAAGGTCAAACGGAAGGCTATGTGGAGTGGTTAAGCGATGCCAAAACGGGGAAACTTCTCGGTGCCGTTTGCGTAGGGGCCCAAGCGTCGGAACTTATCCATATTGCGGCGGTAGCGCTGGAGGCGCAATTTACACTTTCTCAACTCAAAGACGTCGTTTTTGCTCACCCGACATTTGCCGAAACGTGGTCGGAGGCGTTACATAAATGAAATCGTTTTGTGTGGTGCTTGTCCGTCCGCGTGATCCTAATAATATTGGTGCCGCCGCGCGTGCAATGGCGAATTTCGGATTGTCTGATTTGCGCGTGGTGGAACCGTTTGCCGTGGCGTGGCGTGAAGCCGTCAGCGCGGTCGGTGCGGAAGATATTATGCATAGCGCCGTGCAGTACCAAACATTGGATGAGGCACTGGCGGATACGTCTTTTTCGCTGGCGGCCACGGCCCTTCGCAATCGGCATTTAGAGCAGGAAATTGTTACACTTCCCGTCTTAAATAAACGCTTGGAAAAGGCGCCGGAAGGAAAAATCGCCCTGGTGTTTGGTAATGAAAAAACGGGACTTTCCGGCGAGGATATTGAGCGGTGTGTGGCGGTATTAAATATTCCTACCGTGTCCAAGCAACCCTCCATCAATTTGGCGCAAGCCGTTATTTTGACGTGTTACGAACTTTCCCGCCGCGCGGATTTTGTGCCTTTGCGTACAGCCGGATCCCATATTGCTGCTGCACCAACCGACGCGCAAAAAGAAATTTTGGTGGACAAACTATTTACGCTTTGCGAAAAAGCGGACCTCCGCCCCGATTTAACGTGCGACCAACGCAAAGCATTTTTGCGCCGCATGGTAGGCAATTTATCCTTAAACGAAGTGCAACTCTTTTTTGCCAAATCACTCGCCGAACGATTAGCCCAACGGGTAAAATAGATAGATTATTGGTCTATGGGATACACGGTGTATCCATAAGTCAATCCTTGCAGGGTTGGCACACCGCCCGTAAAACCGGAATTCCCTGTTAGTGAGCGGCATAATTTGATTGCGTTGGCATCCGTCTCTTTGGCGTAACAGTATCGTTTGTTTGTAGTGAAATTATCTTGATATACAAAAGAAGCGTCGCGCCGTCCGCAAGAAACAGAATTGTTTTGGCTTCCTACTGCCGAATTGATACAACAGAAAACATCTTCATTTTGAGCGCAAGAACTGTTTTGATTGATTGAAGTAACGGACATTCCTCCGGGTGCATCGACCGCTAATTCGTCAAAACTGCTGGGATAAGTTCCATTTGCCAAATGGTAAGTTTGTACAGCGGTAGAATAGGCATGTGTGAGCGTTTTTAGGTTGGAAAAGCGCGCTTTGTTGACGGCGAGCGTATATTGCGGCATGGCCACTGCGGCAAGTATGCCGATAATGAGTACCACCACTAATAATTCTATAAGCGTAAATGCTTGTTTGTTTTTCATAAAATCTCCTGGTTGCTTTTTTACGGATACTTCATTATTGTTCTTTTTTTTCAATTTGTCAAGTTTTTAAAAGGCACAAAAAACTTGCATTTATTTTTTTTTTTGCTAAACTCTACGTATACTTATTTTATATGGAGGGGTATATATGAAAAATAAAAGTGGTTTGTCGGGCCGTTTGAATGCAAAAGGATTCACACTCATTGAACTTTTAGTGGTGGTACTCATTATCGGTATTTTGGCGTCTATAGCGTTACCGCAATATAAGGTGGCTGTATTGAAAGCCAAATATGCACGTATGATTACGGTGGCTGAAAGTTTTAAGTTGGCCCAGGAACGGTACTATATGGCCAATAACGCGTACGCCCCCAGTATTTGGGATGTGGATATAGATATAACGGGTGAGCAGGTAACGGAACCTTTTAGTAATATGGATGCTTATAAAGTGGGCGAGTTTTATGTGTTTGCTTCCCCGACGCAAATTGCTACGTATTGGGTGGACAAAGATAACAGTTTGTATATGATGTATAACTTGTGCTACGATAACGCTTACCTGCATTGTGCTTGGGGGGAGGCACATTCATTATGTCGGGCCTATTCGGGTAGCGGTGCGGCGGGAAAAACCGTATGCCGCAGTTTGCCCGGGGCATTCAATTGTGAGGAAAAGACGTCTAAGGGGTATTATTCTTGCCAAGGAATGTAATTTTCTTTTTATTTTCCATTACAATTTGCTATAATAATCAAGAAGTCCTTTTTGGGCTGAACCATTTTTTAGAGGAAAAACTATGAAAGAAAAAATTCATCCGACGTACGACTTCGTAGAAGCCGTCTGCGCGTGCGGGAACAAATTTATGACCCGCTCTACCGCTAAAACCTTAAAATTGGACATTTGCTCCGCTTGCCATCCGTTCTTTACGGGGAAACAAAAACTCTTGGATACGGAAGGTATGGTAGACAAATTCAATAAACGCTATGCCAAAACCGAAGGCAAAACGTTGGTCCGCAAACCCAAAACCGAAGTAAAAGCCAAAGCCAAATTGGCCCGCAAACCGGCAGCCGCCGCCAAAAAAACGGCCGCTAAAAAACCGGCAAAAAAAGCCGCGGCCAAAAAAGAAACTAAGGCCGAAACCGCTAAATAGCGTCAGGTTTTTAAAAGAGCAGACACTTCCGGTGTCTGCTCTTTTTCTATGTAAACGACAGGGGACAGTATGGATACATCTAAATACGTTGCTGAATTTCAACAGTTGGAAAAAGACCTTTCCAGCGGCAATTTGTCCGCGGCGGACTTGGCGGCCAAAGCCAAACGCCACGCTTATTTAAAGCCGATTATTGAAAAGGAACGGGAAGTGGCCGCCGTGGAAAAATCCATTGCCGATGACCGTGCGATGATTGAAGCGGGGGAAGATAAAGAACTTGTCAAAATGGCCGCCGAAGAACTGGCCGAGTTGGAAGAAAAACTGCCCGTTTTGCAAAAGCAGTTGCGTATTTTGGTAATTCCGCCCGATCCCAATGATTCCAAAAACATTTATTTGGAAATCCGCCCCGGTGCCGGTGGCGAAGAATCCGCATTGTTTGCCGCCGAACTCTTGCGCGTATATCAACATTTCGCGCAAACAAAGGGCTGGGGTACGGAACTATTGGAATATACCCCTACCGGACTGAAAGGTTGTAAATACGTCAGTATGTTTATCAAGGGTGACGGCGCCTATTCGTGGCTTCGTATGGAAGCAGGCACGCACCGCGTGCAACGCGTGCCGGATACGGAAACCTCCGGCCGTGTACACACGTCTACCGTAACGGTTGCCATTATGCCGGAAGCCGAAGAGATTGATATTCAAATCCGTCCCGAAGATTTAGAAATGGAAACGTGCCGCTCCGGTGGAGCCGGCGGACAGAACGTCAACAAAGTGGAAACCGCCGTACGTATTTTACACAAACCTACCGGCATAGTCGTTTCCTGCCGCGAAGAACGTCACCAGGGTGCCAACCGCGAGAAAGCTATGGCCATGCTGCGCGCCAAACTCTATCAAATAGAGGAAGAAAAACGTAATAAGGAAATTTACGACGAGCGCAAAAGCCAAGTGGGTACCGGCGACCGTTCCGAAAAAATTCGCACGTATAACTTTCCGCAGAGCCGCGTAACCGACCACCGCACCGATATTTCCTACCATAACATTATGGAAATTATGGCCGGAAACATTGAGCCCGTGCTAGAAGATTTGCGCGCGTGGCGTGTGGAACAAAAACTTAAAAACTTGCAACTCTAATGCAACTGGCCGAAATTCTTTCTCAAGCGGTTATCCGTCTTACCCGGTCCGGCTCCGATGAGCCGCAAGCCAATGCTGAGTGGTTACTGGCGTGCGTGTTAAACGTTACGCGCACGTGGCTACTGGCCCACGGCGATTATGAATTATCCGAAAACGAACTTGCCTTATACGAAAAATACCTCACGCGCAAGGCCGCCGGGGAGCCGCTTTCCCACATTGTAGGTTATCAGCCGTTTGACGGTATGGACATTATCGTGTCGCCCGACGTCCTGACTCCTCGGCCGGAAACGGAAGAACTGGTGGAAATTGTTTCTGCGTTATACGATAAAAAAGGGACGTATACCTTTTTGGATATGTGCACAGGTAGTGGGTGTATTGCGTGTGCCTTGGCACGGCGTTTTGCCCGTGCGCGGGTACTGGGAGTAGATATTAGTGAAAAGGCGCTCGCTATTGCGCACGAAAATATCAAAAAATTCCGTCTGCATGAGCGCGTGCAACTGATGCAAAGTAATTTGTGGGAAAGTGTCACAGGCACGTTTGATTTAATTATTTCCAATCCCCCTTATATTCCTTCGCAAATTGTAGATACACTTACGCAAGAAGTATTGCGTGAGCCGCGGCTGGCCTTGGATGGCGGCGCGGACGGCTTGGATATTGTGCGTCCTTTATGCTCGGTAGCGGCGGATTATTTGAACCCCGGCGGGTGGCTTGCGTTGGAACTGTGCAAAGGGCAAGCCGCGGCCGTAGCGCGGGGGTTGCAAGAAATCGGCTGGCAAGCCGTCGTCAAAAAAGATATAGTGGGAATAGAGCGTTTTGTGCTGGCGCAAAAAATTTAAACTTTTTAGGAGTTTTTATGGACCGTTTTTTAATTCGTGGCGGTAAAAAATTACAAGGTGTGGTGCAAATTAGCGGTAGTAAAAATGCGGCACTGCCTATTTTGGTAGCCACGTTACTTACCGACGGGAAATGTGTGCTTCACCGCGTTCCCAATTTGCGCGATGTGCGCACGACGCTTAAAATTTTGGAGTATTTAGGCAAGAAAATTTCCTACCAAAAAAATACCGTTACCATTGAAGCCAACGGACAACTCAAAAACAATTTGCCCTATGAGTTGGTTAAACAAATGCGGGCGAGTTTTTGGGTGGCCGGGCCGCTTTTAGCGCGCTTTAAAGAGGCGGAAATTCCGCTACCGGGTGGGTGCGCTATCGGCGTGCGCCCGGTGGATATTCATTTAAAAGGATTTGAAAAATTAGGTGCCACTTGCGAAACAAAAGCAGGCGACGTTGTCATCCGTGCAAAAAAACTAACTCCCGCTAAGATTGTGTTGCGCTTTCCCAGCGTGGGGGCAACACAAAATCTACTTATGTGCGCGTGTTTGATTGACGGCGAAACCGTATTGGAAAACGTAGCCAAAGAACCGGAAATTGACGACGTGGTGGCGTTTTTAAATAAAATGGGAGCAGATATCCACAGCGATGACAAAGGCCGCCTGATTGTGCGCGGTGTCAAGGCGCTACACGGCGCGGAACATACGGTCGTGGCTGATCGCATTGAAACCGGTTCGTATGCGCTGGCTGCCGCGGCTACGCGCGGAGAAGTAACTTTAGAGGGTTGCGTGCCGGAACATAACGCCATTTTGTGGGACGATTTACAAGAAGCCGGATTTAAGTTAGACATCGGTAAAGATTTTGTGCGTGTGCACGCTTACGACGGAGAAATTAAACCCTTGCGCGTGCGGACGGCGCCGTATCCCGGTTTCGCGACGGATTTACAAGCCCCGTGGATGACGCTGATGACCTTGTGCAACGGTACGGCGGAAGTGGACGAAGATATTTTTGAAAACCGCTTTATGCACGCGCCGGAACTCGTGCGTATGGGGGCGCAAATCTCTACGGAAAAAAGTTTGGCGCGTATTACGGGCGTGAAAGAATTATCAGCCGCGCACGTGCAATCGTCCGATTTGCGCGGCGGGTTTGCGCTTGTAATGGCAGGACTTTGCGCCAAGGGCGAAACGGAAGTAGAGCGCGTGTATCACATTGACCGCGGCTATGAACGGTTGGAAGAAAAACTGACCGAGTTGGGCGCGGATATCCGCCGCTATAACCCCGATAAAGATGAATTTTAACGATTGGTTTTTACAGTTACAAACCCGCACCGCGTGTAATCGTGGGGCGGGTTTAGTTGCGTTTAAGGCGCTACTGGCGCGGCTTGAAAATCCGCAAAAAAAATACAAAATTATTCACGTGGCGGGCACAAACGGAAAAGGCACCGTTTGCATACTGCTTGCGCACGTATTAAGAGCGGCAGGGGAAAAAACGGGGCTGTTCGTTTCGCCGCATTTGATTTCACCAACGGAGCGCATTCAACTTGACGGCCTGGAAATTACGCCGGAAGATTTCAGGAGTGCGGTGGAAAAAGTTCTCACGCAAGCGCAGGAGCCGCTGAATTTATTTGAAGTTCTAACCGCTGCCGCGCTGGTGTATTTTGCCGAAAAAAAGGCGCAATACGTCGTGCTGGAAACAGGGCTCGGCGGGCGCAAAGACCCGACCAATGTGTGCGCGCCTGTTCTTTCTATTATTACTTCTGTGGGGTTGGATCACACACATATTTTAGGCGACACGTTGGAAAAAATTGCGGCTGAAAAAGCGGGGATTATTAAACCCGGGGTGCCGATGCTCTGCGGTTATTTGCCTCCCGAAGCCACGCGCGTGGTGGAAGAAACGGCGCGCGAAAGGAAAGCCCCTGTGGAAATTGTATGTACGAAAATACCTTCGGGAAATGCGCAAGAACAAAATAAACAGTTGGTACGGCGCGCGGCGAATTTATTGGGAATTTCAGATGATATTTTGCAACGCAGTTTGGAAACGGTACGGATACCCGGGCGGTTTGAAATTTTTCCGTGCGGGGAAAAAACAATTATTTTAGACGGGGCGCACAATCCGCAAGCCGTGGAAAATTTGCTTGCGTTTTGGCAGAAGACGCCGTTTGCCCAAAAACGCACAACGGTTTTGTGCGCGTTTATGCAAGATAAAGATTATCCGCAAATGCTTGCTATGTTATCCGCGCATTTTAAGACGGGGATTGCAACGGCTGTTTCTTCGCCGCGCGCGGCGGGAAAAGAATTGCTTGCGCCCTTGTTGCCGCCCGGTTGGGAGTTTATTTCAGACGTTTCTACCGCACTCACGCGTGCACAAGAACAGGCCGAGGTTATTTTAGTAACGGGCTCGTTTTATCTCGTGGGCGAAGTGAGAAAATTATTGCGGTAATTGTAAGGAATGACATATCTTTTGCCCTAAAGTGGTATGGGAAACACAAAGCCACTTTCCTAAAACGGAAGCATTGGCCGACGTGTGTTGGTAATATTTCCAGATTTCAAAATCGCTAGCAGCAGTACAAACTGTGTATCCGGTTGCATGTCCCGGACAATATAATAATTCCATACTTTGATTCATGCCGCCGAAGTCAAATACAAAATTATCCCCACAAACGTAAGAAGTTGCTCCTGTGGCAGCAGCGTGGCAACTGGCAGGCATATCTATATCAAAGACGGAAGGGTCCCTTGAATAAGCGTTATTAGCCAGGTAGTAGTTTTCTTGGGCGTCGGCTATACTTCTCATCATAGGCAACATAGCGGCTGTTCTGGATTTTACAACGGCCACTTTATATTGCGGCAAGGCCACCGCCGCCAAAATGCCGATGATGAGGACAACGACTAACAATTCTATTAGCGTAAATGCTTTTTCGTTTTTCATGTTTTTGCTCCTGTGTTGTTTTTTACTAACACTCTATTATTGTTTTTTTTTTTGGTTTGTCAAGAGGGGAATTTGTAAGTAGGGCTGTTCGTCCTAAAAATCATTGACAGCGCCCCCGTTATTGTGGTTAAATGAAAATATACTCTGTTTTGTGGGAGCGTTATGGCTTTAGAAAATAATTCCAACGGACAAGGCGATATTGCCCAATTCCTAGAAAAATTTAAAGATCCTAACTTAAACACCTTTAATTTTACACCTGCTTCCCAGCGGGAAAAATCGGCGCCCGATACGTCGGCGCAATACGAACGCTCCTTCGAAAAATTAGAGCGTAAAGTGCAAGAGTTGGAAGAAAAATTTGACGTTTCCGCGCATCAAAACGAACTTATTCTATCCGAACTGGCCCATACACGCGAACACATTGAACGCCAAAAAGACCGCGATTCGTTTATTGAACATTTGTCTTTTTCTATTGCTAATTTGCGCGCGAGTGTAGAAAATTTAACCCGCGCCCAACAAGATCGTTCCTACGCCTTGCGCGAGCCTGATGTGGAACGTAATTTTGATTCGTTCCCGCGTCCGGTTTCCCACGAGCCGATTCATCATTACGAGCCCGATGTGTACCGTCAGGTACAGGAGCGCCGTCAACGGGAAGAACAGGCCGAAAAAGAACGCATTATTTCCAGTTTGCACCAAAAGGCGTCGCAATTAAAAGCCGTCAATAGTGCCTTGGACCGCGAGATTAAAAAGGTTCAACAGGAAAAAACAGAAGCCCTCAAGAAATCAGCGGAACAGGCCAAAGAAATTTTGTCTTTGCGCACCCAACTCTCCGAGGCCGAGGCACGCTTTAAGTCCTTTAATTTTGAAGGCCGCATCATTTCTATCCGTCAGGAATATGAGCAACGCGTAAACAGTTTGGAAACGCAACTGAAAGAAATTTCCGAAACGTGTATGAAACAAGTGGAGGAAATTGAAACGTTGCGCGCCGAAAACATCAAACTCCACGCGGCTGCCGCAGAAAAAGAACAACTGCTGGTGCGCTTGGAAGAAAAAGAAAAGGAACTCCAATCCCTGCGCGAAGAAATGAACGCATTGCAAGACAATAATACATTGCAAAGCCAAAACCAACAGGCCATTTTCTCCGATACGATTCGCTCGCTGGAGACCCAGCGCGATGAGTTGACCGTGCAACTCCAAGCCGCTCAGAACGAGTTGGATGCCGTGCGCGGAGAAAAAGACCAACTGGAAAAGAATTTCAAAACGCTCTTGGAGAAAATCAACGGCAACGATGCTGTTATTGAGCAACTCAAAGAGAAAATTGAAGTGCTTGGGCAGCAAAATGAACAACTGGCGTTCCAAAATACCCGTTTAAGTGAAAAACAGACGCTCCTTTTTGAACAAACCGAACACTTGGCCCGCCAAAACGAGAACTTGGTCTCTCGTCAGGGGGAACTGAAAGAGCGGCTAAACCGGGTGGAAACTATTCCGCCCACGCCGATAGTAACCCCGAAACAGGCCCCTGCCGAAACTGCCCCAACGAATACGACGAAACAGATTGTTCCGGCGGCTCCGGCGGCTCAAAAACCCGTGGAAACTCCGGTCCAACCACCGGCTGAAACGGTAAAGCCAGCCCCTCAAGCCGCGGCTGAGCCCACTGAAAAAGTAACGCCCGTACAAGAGGCCCGCGTGGATAGCCCGGTGGAAATCAACAAGCAAGCCAAACCGAAAGTGCAAACGGAAGCCGATTTGCCGGAAATCAAGGTGGCCGATCCGGAACCTCAGTCCGAACCGGCGTTGATGGACGGGGAAGATTTTTTAGAGAAAACCGATAACTTTATCGGACGAATTAAGTGGTCTATCTTTAACGAAGACCGCTAAAATTTAGGCCTGGTGAAAATCAGGCCTTTTATAAGGATTATTTTTGTATGTCACGTTTACAAGTAGCCGTTTTGTACGGCGGAAAATCTACCGAACACGAAGTTTCTGTGCATAGTGCGCAAACCGTGGTGCAGATGTTGCAAGAAAAAAAGGACAAATACCAACTTCACCTCGTCTTTATTGATAAACAGGGCTATTGGTTCTTGCAAAATGAATGTGGGGAATCTCATCCCGATGATAAACCCATTACACCCGTACTTACACCGCAGGCCAATTTGCGCGCGTTGGATGGTTCGTGGCAAGCCAAAATAGATGTGTTCTTCCCGGTTTTACACGGCACCAACTGCGAGGACGGAACATTGCAAGGATTTTTGGAAACATTAGACGTGCCCTATGTGGGGTGCGGTGTGTTATCTTCGGCTATGGGTATGGATAAACTCATTACCAAACTGATTGCGCAATGTGCGGGCATTCCCGTATTACCTTTTTATCCGGTGCACCGAGACGCGGCCTACGACGCGCAGGCCTTGGAAACGTGGGTAAAAGAACAAGGTCTTCCGGTGTTTGTTAAACCGGTACGGTTGGGTTCATCCGTCGGCGTGCGAAAAGTGAAAACGATGGACGAATTAAAACCCGCGATTGATTTTGCGTTACAATTTGATACGGATGTAATGGTGGAAAAAGGCGTGGATCACGCACGCGAAATTTTCTGCGCATTGTATGGGGAGCGCGGGAACTTGAAATCTTCCGCGTGCGGTGAACTGCGGATGTTGGCCGGGGAATTTTTTGATTACAACGCTAAATATCTGGTGGAAGGCGGCTGCGAAACAAAAGTTCCGGCGGATATTCCGGCGGATATCGCCGCGGGTATGCGTGCCGATAGTGAGGCCATTTTCCGCGCGCTTAACGGCAGCGGGCTGGCCCGTGCAGATTTTTTGATGGATAAAGACGGTGCGTATTATTTTTCCGAAATCAATACGCTCCCCGGTATGAGTCATACCAGTTTATTCCCGCAACTCTTTGAAGCCAGCGGGGAAGAATATTCCCAAATTTTAGACGGACTTATTGAACAGGCGATTGCCGTACACGCCCGTAAAGAGTCGCTTGCTCTGAACCGATAATATGGAAAAATTCAAAAACTATTTTTTGGAACTGAATCCGTGGGTCAAAGTAGTGTTGTTTTTTTGCGTGATTGGCCTGCTGTCCAACGCCGGGCTCGTGGGGAAGGATTGGGCTAACCACGGTATTTTACTGCGGCTTCATATCGGATTTTTTATCTTATATATTGGGCAAGTTGTTTTTATCTTGTGTCACGAACGGATGGTGTGGGTGTTGGCCGCGTTGCAAGGGATCATCGCGCTACTTACAAATGCCGATTTTACCTTTATGCCGCTGGTGCATTTTTTGGGGAACGTCGTGTATATGTGTTGGCCGGATCCGTCTTTGGAATATACAAAAGTTTATCAATATATTATGATTTCGCTTGCCTTTACACTTCAAATGCTCAGTGCTTACATCTTACTTAGTTTGCTTCCGCCGTCCGCCAAAAAAAACGGGCAACCGCAAAACGCCGAGTAGCGTAGCGAATCTCTACGCGCCCGGTCTTCATTATTTGTTCTTTTCTCCCGTCGTAAAATAAAAGGGCTTGACTTTGTTTTTTTTTTTGCTAGAATTTCCATATATTAAATTCCTGTGGAGGGATATATATGCAAAAGAAAAGTGTTTTTAAGAGTTGTTTAGACGCCAACGCATTTACGCTCATTGAACTGCTCGTTGTTGTTCTCATCATTGGTATTTTGGCGGCGGTGGCCTTGCCGCAATATAATTTAGCCGTTGCCAAAGCGCGGGTGAATAGATTATTACCTCTTATGAAAAGTATTGAAAACGCACAAGAAGTATATAAAATAGCCAACGGCACTTACGCCGCCGATTTTACACTGCTTGATATTGACATGCCCGCGGGCGCGGTTACCACGACACCGCAAAGTATTGACTATTCAAACTTTGTTTGTGGCTTATATACAAATTCATTGCTTTGTACAGACAGACAAGATTCCGTTGCTTTGGAGAGTGTGTATAATTCTCACATGATTTGTTGGGCACAAAATAGTACTTCGTCACAAAGTATTTGCAAAGCTGTTTGCAAAGTAAACACATTGTACACAACGGGATCGCCCCATTGTGATTTTGCACACCATTAATTTCTCTTTTTAATTTGTTGTTCGCGGGCGGCTTTTAACTTCTCTAAAAAGGCAGCTTTTACATTGATTTGATGAGCCAGCGGATTTGTTTTTAAGTGGCAAATTCCAATGGCTACTGCATCGGCGGTATCATCGGGAGAGGGGGCTTTATCTAAGTTCAGCGTCAGTTGTACCATACGCTGAACTTGTTTTTTGTCAGCGGTGCCTGTGCCGCAAATCATCATTTTCACGCGGCGGGGGGGATAAAACGTAATTGCTTTACCGGCTTGTTCACATGCTAAAATAATCACGCCGCGCGTCATGACCGTATTTGCCATAGTGGTGGCACGCTTTAAAAAGAAGTTTTGCTCCATGGCTACTTGGTCGGGTGCGTAGGTCTTTAAAATCTGCTGAAATTGGCGGAAGATATAATCCAGCCGTTTGGGTAAATCTTGGGCGGCGTCGGTATGAATGAGCCCGCACGCGCGCAAAGAAAGAACGGAACGGGCGTTTCGTGTTACAATCGCCCATCCCGTTCTGTCTAAACCGGGGTCAATGCCTAAAACGGTAGTCATTTTTTCCGTCAAGGCACACCTCTTTTATGCGTTGAGCTTGGCTGCCACGGCTTCGTCAATGTTGGAGTTGTCGTACACGTTTTTGGTATCGTCGTGATCGTCCAACGCTTCCAACATTTTCATCAGCGTTTCAGCGGTGTGTTCGTCTGTGACGCTGACTTCCGTATCCGGCAGCATCGTCAAATCGGCCGATTCGGGCGTAATGCCTTTTGCCTCAATGGCTTTTTTCACGGACTCTAATTCGTTCATGTCCGGGTTGGTGATCACTTCATACACATCACCCGCGGTGCGCACATCTTCCGCGCCGGCTTCCAACGCGAGGTTCATCAAATCGTCTTCGCTGATGTCTTCTTTCTTCACGACAATCATGCCTTTGCTCTTGAACATATACGACACACAACCCGCTGTGCCGATAGAGCCGCCGTGACTGGTGAAGATTTTGCGGATTTCCGCGAACGTGCGGTTCTTGTTATCTGTCGTGCATTCTACAATGATAGCCACGGAACCGGGGCCGTACCCTTCGTACGTGATTTCTTCATACGATACACCGGGCAATTGGCCGGTACCTTTCATGATAGCGCGTTTGACGTTATCAGAGGGCATATTAGCGGCGCGTGCATCATCAACGGCTTTGCGCAAGCGCGGGTTTTGGTCGGGGTTGCCACCGCTCATTTTGGCGGCAATGGTGATTTCCCGTAAAATTTTTGTGAATACTTTGCCTTTTTTGGCGTCTACGAGGGCCTTTTTGTGTTTAATACCGGCCCAGTGCGAATGTCCACCCATGGGTTTGCTCCTTACTACAATAAGATACTTTATTGTACTAAATTTTAAAGTACGCGGTTAAAAATATCCTACAGCATAATTTGCTACAATACCTATACTTGCCCCGTTAGTTCAACTGGATAGAGCGTTGGTCTTCGGAACCAAAGATACGAGTTCGAATCTTGTACGGGGCGTTCTTCTTTGTAAAATGTGAGTGGACGTTGTTGCAATTAGAAGTATCAAAAGATCAATCTAATATAAAATAAGTGTCCTATGTTAGTAAAAAAAAGGACTAGTTGAGATATAATATACCTATGAAATCTATTAAAAACGAAGCATCAGTATGCTGCCCGAACCGGTGTGAAGAATTTGATGTGGAGTATTGGTCGCTTATCAGCGCAGACCAGGACCCGGATTTGAAAACCGCCGCGCTGGGCGGGGAACTCAATTTGGTGCAGTGCCCGCAATGCGGGGCGATGTTCCACCATGATGGCGATTTGATTTATTTTGATGCGCCGGCTGAATTGCTTGTCTTCGTTTTTTCGGAAAAAAACCGCGCGCAAGAAAAAGAACTTCGCGTTAAAATGCAGCGCGATTACGAAATTATCAAAAATACGTTAGTCAAACAATTACATATCGATTTTCCTCCTGTGTGCGTGTTTGGGTTGGAAGCACTCAAACACTTGTTGGAACACGAAGAAAAAAACTCGTTTGAGTCGGAAGCAGTCGCAGCTTCGGCGGCCGCGGCGGGATTTAATGTAGTACGGTTAAAACCGTCCTACGCGCGGGAACATCATTTCCCGTATTATGTTCCCGCACCGCAAAAGGGCCACACGCCCAACGATTATGCGGTGGCCGCCAGCAAAGTGCTCAAGAGTGGGCTGAAAAGTCCGCTGCTTTTGAACTTTAAAGACCAAATGAGCCAGGAGGGGGTAGCGACGCCGTTATTTATATGATACCGCAGAAGTACAAAGAAGCACTTTATACTGTTGGAGCGTACGCCAGCAAACTGGGGCTAAAGGCCTGGGTAGTGGGTGGTGCGGTGCGCGATTTTTATTTGCACCGCGATACGCAAGATATTGATTTGGCGTTTAGTGGCAATCAGGAATCTGTGGCCGGCTTTTGTGTCAAACGTTGGGGCGGGGATAAACATAAATTTTCCCGCTTTTTAACGTATCGGGTGGATCTGGACAATGGGCTCAAATTGGATATGATCCGCACCCGCAAAGAAAATTATCCGTACCCCGGTTGCTTGCCGCAGGTAGAGCCCAGCCATATTAAAGACGATCTTTTCCGCCGTGATTTTACCACCAATGCGTGGTGTTGTTCTATCACGCCGGATTCGTTTGGACAACTCTACGATCCGTTTGGCGCGCAAAAAGATATTGAGCGCGGGCTCGTGCGTATCTTACACGAAAAAAGTTTTTTGGATGATCCAACCCGTCTGTACCGGGCGGTGCGTTTTGCCGGACGTTTCGGATGGAAATTGGCTCCTAAAACAGAGCGGTTGTTGCGTAAAGCCGTGCAAGAAGAATACCCGCTGCTTGTATCGCGTGAACGCTTTAGCCACGAGTTGCTGAAGATTTTGGAAGAATCGCGCATAAAGGAAATTTTTGCGCTGATGGAAAAATATGATCTCTTAAAATTTGCCTGGCCGGGACTTCGTTGGAACGAAAATTTACTTCGGGTAGACAACGCGGTGGCGCGGGTAGGTGTGCTTGCCTGCCAACTGGGAGAAAGCGGCGAAGAATTTATCCGCAGTTTACATTTACACGCGTCGGATACGCATGAAATTATTGGCGCGTGGAAAGTCGTGCAAGAAAAACTTAGTCCGCTTACTCCGTTGTCGGATAGGAAAAAAGTGATTATTCAAGCCGTATGCCCGCAGTTGCCTGCAGTGGCTTTGGAGCCCTGCGTCATCAGTGGGCGTGAATTAAAAGAAATCGGTTTATCAGGGAGGCATATTTCTGCCGCGCTGGCCCGGGTGCGTCACGCCCAGTGGGAAGGCCGCGTGCGTAACAAGCCCGATGCACTCAAACTTCTGGAAAAATAAGTACACCCTCGCCAAGCGCGGGGGTTTTTTATCTTGATTTTTTGTTAGCATAGTGATATCATTTGTCTATATAAAGGAGTGTGTATGTTGTCTTCCCGCAATGGTTTTACTTTAATTGAACTTTTAATTGTAGTACTTATCATTGGTATTTTGGCAGCGTTTTCCTTACCCGTTTATATGAAAGCCGTGGAACGTGCCCGCATGACGGAAGCCGTTACCTTATTAGACAGTATTGCCAAAGCCCAACAGCGTGTATATATGACAGGCAATGTATTTACGAGCAACTTTGCCGTGTTGGACGTCGCCCCGCAAAAAGCCTCCGGCCCGGTGTATTACACGAAAGGTAATCCTTTGACCGGTGCGGGTGGAAATGGGTTTGCCATTACCTTATATACCGGAGATTATGATGAAGGATATGCCGAAGCCGTGCGTGTGAATGATTCCGGCGAATTACAAAATCGCTATTCGCTCATTCGGTTATATGGTGGTTCGGAAACCACTTGTTTAAGTGATGAGCCCAACGGTCAGGCCTTGTGTGCTGATTTTTGTGGGATTGATACCCCTGTTCCGGCTTGTTGCAGTGATGCTACGGCCGAACCTTGCTATGAAGAAATAGTGGAATATGAAGATGAAGAGGATTAACTCCTGCCGATCGGGTAGGATACTATGATTTCTGAGGGCGTAATTGAATATTCTTTCCTTTCCTAAAAAACCTTCCCTAAAAAAATTTAAAAAAACACTTGACTTCTTTGCATTTATGCATTAAAATTAAATTATGGCCCTGGTTGAGGAAGAAAATCCTACAAGCCTCTACTTCGGGTCGCCCGTGGAGGACAAGCGGGCAAACAAAAATGTAGGAAGGAGATCAACATGATTAAGAATCAAAAAGGGTTCACCCTGATTGAATTGTTAGTAGTAGTATTGATTATCGGTATTTTGGCCGCCATGGCGATGCCTCAATACTTCAAAGCCGTAGAACGCTCCCGCATGACGGAAGCCGTCACCTTGCTTGGTAACATTGCGCAATCTCAACAACGCAAATACTTGCAAATCAACAAGTATGCTACCAACTACAAAGGTTTGGACGTCGCCCCGAAAGGTGCTTCTGGTACGTTGTACTACACCAAAGGGAACGTAACCACGGGTGCTGGTGGTAACGGTTTCGGTATCACGATTTCCGGTACGACTTTCACCGGCGGTAAAGCTACTGCCAAACGCTATGGTGGTTCTGCCTCGGCTACCTTGCAATACGACTACGAATTGGAACGCTACTATGCCAACACCGGTACGAAATGTACGGGTAAAGATAGCGCCGGTAACGGTGCTGCCTTGTGTGCCGACTTCTGCGGTATCGATGACCTCGCGGCCACCGGTTCTTGCTGTAGTGACGGTTCCTCGACGATCGCTGGTTCTAACTGCGATACGCCGACTGACGGCAACTAATCATACGCTTTTAGTATGAACAACCCCCGCTTTACGCGGGGGTTTTTTTATGTCCTCATCCGAGAACTGATCGTGGTGGGTAGCGCTCTTGAACTGCTATTCAAGTACCCCCGTTTTCTTTTGCTGGCCGGGATTTCATTTTTTACTCCTTTTTCCCTATACACGCCCCTCATAAATTAGTAAAATATACCTGTATGCAATTTGTCATTTTTTTACTGATTTTATTTTTTTCCATTGTCATTCATGAATTCGCCCATGGCTACGTGGCTTACCGCTTGGGGGATGATACCGCTTACCTGTCCGGACGCCTAACATTAAACCCACTTCGCCATGTGGACCCGGTGGGCACTATTGGCGTGCCGTTACTCTGTTATGTGACGGGGTTGCCGTTATTCGGATGGGCTAAACCGGTTCCCATCAACCCGTTGCGCTTACCGTCTCCGCATCGAGATATGGGCAAGGTGGCAGCGGCGGGCCCGCTGATCAATTTGACGTTGGCCCTTGTATTTGCGCTTACATTCAAAGGAATGCTTTTATTGCAAGGCGTTGTTTTTTCGCCGGAAACACTCCAGCAAACTTTCCCGATTTTTCAATACGGTATTTTAATCAATGTCATGCTGGCGGTGTTTAATTTATTACCTATCTCGCCGTTGGATGGCGGACGCATTGTTACTGCGCTGTTGCCGCTACATTTGGCGCGTGGATATGGACGGGTTTTTGAACGGTATGGCATGTGGATTGTAATTGCCCTTATTTTGACGGGTGCGGTGCGGTATCTGATTTTACCGCCGGCGCTGTTTGTGTTAGACTTAATAGGAAAAATTTTCTAATTTTACAGAGGTTGTTATGAGTGATACAAAAATTGTACTTTCCGGTATGCGCCCGACGGGTAAACTCCATTTGGGGAATTTCCACGGCGCGCTAAAGAACTGGGTCGCGTTGCAAGAGAAATATAATTGCTATTTTTTCGTGGCAGATTTACACTCGCTTACAACGGCTTACGAACAAACCGAAAATTTGGCCGCTAACTCGCGCGAAATGCTTATTGACTGGCTCACCGCTGGACTAAACCCGGAAAAATGTACCATTTTTATCCAATCCGATGTGCCCGAAGTTAGCGAATTAAATACCTTGCTCGGTATGATTACGCCCTTGGGCTGGTTACTTAGAAACCCGACGTATAAAGAACAACTGCAAGAACTTTTTAAGCAAAAATACGCCGGGCAATTGGATGAAAAATCACTCGGTGAAAAAATGGCTTCTATCGCGGGCGATGAAGAAATTTCCTGCTTTGGTTTTTTGGGGTATCCGGTTCTTATGGCTACAGATATTCTCATCCAACAGGCGTCTTATGTGCCTGTCGGACAAGACCAAACCGCGCACCTGGAAATCGCACGCGATTTGATGCGCCGTTTTGAACAAATTTATGGGGAACAAGTGTTCACGGAGCCTCAGCCGCTCTTTACGTCTGTGGCGCGTGTGCCGGGTATTGACGGACGGAAAATGTCTAAGTCCTACAACAATGCAATTGCGTTGGGCGAAGACTTGGACAGCGTACGCAAAAAAGTAATGACCATGTTTACCGACCCCGACAAGAAAAAAGCCACCGACCCCGCTAATCCCGATGGATGTGTGGTCTATGCGTTCCATAAAATTTACAACCCGAACCACGCTAAACGTTGTGAGGAGTGCAAGGCGGGCGCATTAGGTTGTGTGGCCTGCAAAAAGGAATTGTTTGCACTTATGGAGCCGGAATTGACGTCCTTTGCCGCTCGTCGTAAAGAAATTGAACATGATACCGCGCACCTTACGCAAATTGTAACTGAGGGCAAAGAGCGTGCCCGCGCTAACGCAGCCCAAACGCTCGCAAAAGTTAAAAAAGTTATGCGGATAATAAAATGATAAACGCACCCCAAGCCATTAACGTACACATCAATGTCTTTGAAGGTCCGATGGACCTGCTGCTGCACCTTATCAAAAAAGACAATTTGGACGTGTGCGATATCAACATTGCCGAGATTACCAAACAGTACTTGGATTACTTAAACGTAATGAAAGAACTGAATTTGGAAGTGGCCGGCGAGTTTTTGGTGATGGCCAGTACGCTCATGCAAATCAAGGCCAAGACATTACTTCCCAGCCAGGCGCCTACGTCGGAAAACGAAGGCCCCGACCCGGCCAAAGAACTAATTGCCAAATTAGTTGAATACCAAAAATACAAAGAAGCCAGTGCCTATTTAAACCAGAAGTTAGAAGAAAATAAAGACAAGTTTTATCGTTCCGCCCCCATTTTTGATAACGGCGAAAAAGTAATCAATGTACAAATGTTTGATTTGTTGGCTGCCGTCAAACGGGCGTTTGAACGATTGGATGAACGTAAACGAATTGAACTACTCAAAATAGAAGAATTTCCGATTGAAATGAAGATGCAAAAAGTAGTGGATATGCTCAAAAACCGCACGTGGGTACTCTTGGATGATATCTTCGTGGGCGAAACCAAAAAACGCGGAATTATTACGTGTTTTATGGCTTTACTTGAACTGATTAAAATCAAAAAATTACTCGCCCGGCAAGACGAGCAAGAAGGGCAAATCCGCATTTACTTAAATCCGGAAAATAAAGATAAAGATTTCAAAACCCTTATGCACGGTAGCGAGACCGCTGCTGAATTGGAGCATGTATGAGTACAGAAGAACAAGTAACCCCTCAGCCAATTTCCAACGTACAGGAATCGGCCCCGCAGGAAACTGCGCCGGCAGAACCCGTGGCGCAGTTGCTGCAAACCGACGATTTGAAAAAAATCGTGGAAACACTTTTGTTTATTACTGACCGTCCGGTTAAACCCAGCCGCTTGGCCGATGTGATCGACGGAAGTAATGCAAAACAAATCCGCGAAGTCATTTCCGCCCTGCAGGAAGAATATACCGCGCAAGGCCGTGCGGTGCAAATTGTGGAAATCGGCGGTGGATTCCAAATGGCGACCAAGCCTGAATACGGCCGTTGGGTGCGTAAGTTATATAACGAAAAAATGACAACCAAACTTTCCAACGCCGCTTTGGAAACGTTAGCCATTATCGCCTACAAACAACCCATTACCCGTGCCGAAATGGAAGCCATTCGCGGCGTAGATGTGGCCGGACCGTTGGAAAGATTATTAGAGCGTGCACTCGTGCGCGTGGTCGGGAAAAAAGATACGGTAGGTCGTCCGATGGTGTACGGTACGACGGATGAATTTTTGCGGATGTTTGGTTTAAATAAACTGGCCGAATTGCCCGATTTGCAAGTATTTGCCGCTAAAAACTTGCATGAAAAACAAGAAGATTTGCCGTTTGGCGAAGCGCTGCCGCCTCTTAGCGAACCGGCCATTATTCCGCTGGAAGAATTAGATCCGGAGGAACGCTTGCAGGCGCTTGGAACCGACGTGGATCCGTTCTTTAAACGAAACAGTTACAACCGCGGTGATTTTTTTGTAGACAATACACAAACTCCAGGTGATTTGCCGGCAGCCGATGCTCCGGCCACGTTGGAAACAGCCGACGCGTCTGCCGCTACGGCTGAATCTAGTCAGGAAGGGGAAACCCCCCAGGAGGAAAAATAATATGAATATCGTTTTAGCCGCCAGTGAAGCATTCCCGTTTTGTAAAACAGGCGGGCTCGCCGATGTAGTTGGTGCACTTTGCCAACAGTTTGCTGCGCGCAAAGGCAATAAGGTGCTCTTGTTTTTGCCGCATTATCGCAATATTGTACGGGTGTCATCGCTCAAAGTCGTACCCGGTGTGTATCTAATCCCGATTGGAGATAAAATTGAGCAAGTTTCCCTTTCGTATATCAACTGGGGCAACGTGCTGGTATTCTTTGTAGGGAACCGCAAATACTTTGACCGTCCCGAACTGTACCGCAC
>CACXER010000004.1 GCA_902766765.1 uncultured Elusimicrobium sp.
AGAAAGCGTCTTGCCGCTTCTGCGCACACGCGTGGAGCCGGCCGTTCGCGCGTGCACAAATGATTACGAAATTCTCTTTGTAAATGACGGATCTTCCGACGGGACATTGAACTTACTCAAAACATGGGCCGCGCAAGATAACCGCCTAAAAATCCTTTCGCTCTCGCGTAACTACGGCAAAGAGGCCGCCGTAACCGCCGGATTATCCGCCGCCACAGGGGAGGCGGTGCTGCTCTTAGATGCCGACTTACAAGACCCGCCCGAAATTTTAACAACCTTTTGGGAAAAATTCAACCAGGGGTTTGATAACATCTACGGCGTGCGCCAAGACCGTTCTTCCGATTCGTTTGTAAAGCGGTTTACCGCCGCCGTATTTTACAAAACCTACAATTATCTTTCCGACACCCCGCTTACGCCGCACGCAAGCGATTGCCGCCTGTTAAGCCGACGCGCCGTAAATGCGGTACTGGCTTTGCCAGAGCGCGAGCGATTTATGAAGGGGCTTTTTAACTGGGTAGGATTTAAAAGCGTTGCCGTTCCGTTTGTACGCGAAAAACGCGCCGCCGGAAAAACGAAATGGAGTTATTGGAAGTTATGGAATTTTGCCCTAAACGGCTTGACAGCTTCCACCACCTTACCGCTTAAATTATGGACGTACTTCGGGCTACTCATTTCCGCCGCCGCGTTTGTATTTGCGTTATGGACGGCGTATAAAAAAATTGTGTTTGGTAACCCGGTCAGTGGGTATACGTCTATTATGGTAGCGATTTTATTTTTCAGCGGCGTGCAACTTATCACCTTGGGTGTCATCGGCGAATATTTAAGCCGCATTTTTAATGAAGCTAAACAGCGCCCCGCTTATTTTATTGACGAGAAAATAAACTTATGATCACACTACTGATTATTTTAATTATGATCGGCTTAAATGCCTTGTTTGCCGCGTACGAAATGGCAATTGCCTCTATTTCGCGCACCCGTTTATCGCTACTGGTACAAAGCAAATGCCCCGGTGCCGAGGCCGCTTTGTACATGAAAGACCACATGGAAGGCAGTTTGGCCGTCGTACAAATTGGCATGACATTGGCCGGAGCCATAGCGGC
Organism: uncultured Elusimicrobium sp.; assembly: GCA_902766765.1. Lineage (GTDB taxonomy): Bacteria > Elusimicrobiota > Elusimicrobia > Elusimicrobiales > Elusimicrobiaceae > Avelusimicrobium. The sequence goes on from CACXER010000004.1 coordinate 1,101, forward strand.
CGCTTTCGGAGGGTCAGACGCCGGAAGCCGGTTCGCCCCGTGGTTGCACGATCATTTGTACCTCTCGCGTTCGGTGGCCAATGCGCTGGCCATGATTATCGTTGTATTACCGCTTAGTTTTATAACCATTGTGTTTGCCGAACTAACCCCTAAAACATTTGCTATTAAAAACAAAGAGTTTGTCATTTTGAAATTATCCCCCGCCATGCGGGTGATGTATGCGATGCTAACCCCCATCGTCCGGATTATGGAATCCATTGCGCGCGCGCTTACGCAAAAACCTGCACGCACGCCCGACCCCAAAGAACTCCAACGCACAGCCCTAGAAGATCTACGCACCGCGGCCGCCATCGCGTCTTCCTCGCGCCTGTTTGGAAAAACGGAAGAAAAAATCGTGCTGACAAGTGCGCAATTTTGCGTGCGTAAAATCCGCGAGATTCAAGTGCCGCTGGAGCAAGTTTACATGTTAAATGCCGACGATTCTATCGCAGACACATTTGTCAAAGCACACCTGGATATGCACACGCGATTCCCTGTGCGCGGCAACCCGGACGACCCGCAAGATATCATCGGATATTTAAACTTTAAAGATATTTTTCTCTCTACCAAAGTGGCCCAAGGCGGGCAGACAACCGCTCGCAATATCGTGCGTCCGATTTTGCGCCTGGAGGCAGATACCATTATTTCCGCTGCGTTGGAAAAAATGATGAAAAACAAACAGCATATTTGTCTGGTAACAGAGGGAAAAACGATTACCGGAATTTTGACCTTAGAAGATATTTTTGAAGAAATGGTGGGCGAAATTGAAGACGAGTATGATTTCTTCCCCGCCTACATCCGTCCGTTCGGTCAAGCACTCGCCGCCAGTGCACCCGCCAAAATGGTGGACCTGTTTGAACGGCTTGATTTACCCGTTCCCGCCGATGTAACCCCTACCACCACCGTGGAACAATGGGTCATTCAAAAGCTCGGCCACGAGCCCACCAAAAACGAAAAAATTCGCGCCAGTGGTATTTTATTGGAAACACGCAAATTCCGCCGCCATAAGATGATGGAAGTACTCATCACCAAAGCGGATTAGGGCATGGCGTAATAGGATGCTACCGTACCGGATTGAACAGTATGCGTTGCCTTAAAGACTTTAGCGCAGTATTGTTGTAATGTGGTTGTATCCGCCGATACCCCCCCCCGCCGCCGCTTTTTTAGCAACACAGGTTAACGTGTGAGCACATACGCCAAAACCACTTTCAGTGGGTGGACAGCCCCAGTCCCCATAATAATAGGCAAACGCTGTCCCCGCATAAGATCCCGTCAATCGGCCCGCAAATACGGCATGGATGGGCGGATATAACTGGATAGACCAATCATGATTGGAACGTACATCACTAAAACCAGAATCCGTAGCCCATTTTTCTGTTCCCGTAAACGGAATATCTACCGTTAAATCATCAAAAGACGTAGCATATGTGCCGTTAGCCAAATAATAATTTTCTTGCGCCTGCCCGATAGACTTTAAGAGAGGGAAGATGGTGGCCGCGCGCGCTTTTTCCACCGCTTTTTGATATTGCGGCAAGGCCACCGCCGCTAAAATGCCAATGATAAGGACTACTACCAATAATTCTATTAGCGTAAATCCTTTTACACCTAAACCACCTTTAAAACCACTTTTCTTTTGCATATTTATTTCTCCACAGGAATTTAGTATACGCAAATTCTAGCAAAAAAAAAAAAACAAAGTCAAGTATTATTTCTTACCGATACAAAACAACACCAAAAAAACGGGCGCAACTTTTATAAGTTGCGCCCGCACTTTGAGAAAAACAGATTTTAAAACTCAATCACCAGCATAGACGGCACAATCAAATAGAGCAAATTGATAATGGCGCCCAGACTTAAAAACGGTCCAAACGGGATAGCATCTTGCCGTTTTTTACCTTTAAACATCATCAAAAATAACGCGTAAATAAGCCCGAAAAATGAGGCCAGTACTATCGTTGTCACAACGCCTTGCCAACCGAGTAGCGCCCCTACACCACCCATCAATTTGACGTCGCCGCCGCCCATGGCATCTTTTTTAAACATCCACGTACCGATAAGTGCAATCGCAAGCACACCGAATAGCCCGACGGCCGCACCTAGTAGCGCATATAATTCCTTCTGCCACCATAGTCCGCTAAAATTCGGGTTCGCCCACGCAAATAGCAATCCCCATACAATCAGTCCCAAGGAAAAACGATCCGGGATAATCATGAGTTTAAAATCAATGACAGACAAACAGATAAGCGCATACACCGCCACCAACACAATAAACGTCCACGCACTTATTCCATAACGCCACACAAACAACACCGTGAGAAGCCCTGTCAATAATTCCACCACCGGATATTGTAGCGAAATCGGTTTTTTGCACGTCCGGCATTTGCCCAGCAAAATAATATAACTGAGTACCGGGATATTATCATACCATTTGATATGCGTATTACAGTTCGGGCAAAACGACGGCGGCCACACAATAGATTTATTTTGCGGAATCCGATACGCACAGACGTTTAAAAAACTACCGAACACCAAACCAAACAGAAATGCAAAAACAAGAATTAGAGTCGTCATAATTATCCTTTACATAAAAATCCCCGCGTCTAAAACGCGGGGAACAAAACTAATGGGTATACCAGGCCTTGCCGTAACTGTCTTCTTTATCGGAGTTGACAAAGAAGTCGCCGTAGCGCGGGTCTGCCGGGTCGTTGACGTATGCCCAACCGCCCACTTTGGTAAATGCCGTTTCAAAATTGCCGGTAGATACGTGGGAAGACGGTGCCGTACCGGGTACGCGGGCGAGCGGCATTTTTTCCAAGTATTGCGGAACGAGGCACGACAAATCATCGGTCGGATACGCCCCTTGATTTTCGCCATAATAAGCAGCAATAGCACTACGCACACGCATCAGTTGGTGTTTGGTGCTGCCTTCTTGCGCTTTGTGTACAAGCGATATAAATTTCGGTACGGTAAAGACGAACAGGAACGTCAGTACCGCAATAACTACCACCGTTTCCACTACGGTAAAACCTTTTTTCATGGCACACCTCTTTAGTTAAAACGCATCGCCACTAACGCAAATACTTTGGCATCGCCTAGGGCATTTTTGATGCTGGAGTATTCGTTGGGCTGGTGCATAGTTTCATCTAGCCGCGCATATACGACGGCCGGAAATCCCGCATTGCGTAAGTACGCACCTACTGTACCGCCACCCACGCCCATAATACGGGGGTTATTTTTATACACCGCTTGCACCGCCTCTTTGGTAAGTAATACCACCGGGTGCTTTGGATCCGTTGACTTAGATGCATCATTGATCGGATCTTCTATCGTTACCGTTACATTAAATTTCTTTTCAATCTTGCGGGCTACTTTATTCATCTCAGCCAATACTTTGGCGTTATCGTAGCGCGGCAAGATGCGGCAGTCCATATAAAAGACTTCCCGCCCCGGAATGGTATTGACGTTCGGCACGTTGGCTTCGCGTTTGGTCGGCTCAAACGTACTTCTAACTTCCGGCGCAAATAATTTGTCCTTCTTATTAAATTTTTTATGGAGCCGTTGGTCAAGGGCTACAGTTAAATACGCCGCAGCGCGGTTGGCGTTGGAACCGGACATCGGGGTAGAGGCGTGGGTAGGTTTACCGGTGACGGTAATTTTTGCCCATAACATATTTTTCTCGGCCACTTCCACCATAGTCCCGTCGGGTAAACCACCGTCCGGCACTAAAAAGACATCTTCCGGCCCAAACAAATGAGCATGTTTTTTAAGGATAGCCAAAAGCCCAAATTCGCTTCCCATTTCTTCATCGGCATTAAAAAGTAATGCGTAGTTGCACGGCGGGCGGACATTTAAATCCATCATCGCCTTCACGGCCACTAAACCAGACACAATACCTTGTTGGTTATCTTCGGCCCCGCGCCCATAAATTTTATCCCCTTTTACAACAGCCTTGAACGGATCGCTGTTCCATAACGACAAATCCCCCGCAGGCACCACGTCCATGTGGGCCATTACCCACAAGGTTTTATTTTTATTCTGCCCATAATATTTAGCCAAAATATTCGGACGCACGCCGGTCGGCGCGTTAGCATCGGGCACATTGATAACGACTACTTCATCAAATTTCATTTTTTTAACTACGGAAAGCAAATACGTTGCTTTTTCCCCTTCGCCCGTTCCGCCGGAAGCTGGCGCCACCGCCGGGCAAGCAATCATATTTGTTTGCAAATCTATCACACTTTGCGTATAGGTATCAATTTTTTTAAGTAACGTCTTTTCGTCCATATTCTTTCTTCTTCCTCCAACTTCTTATATCGGATTTGCGATATCTATAAATTCGGTTTGTACCGGAAAATGTTTTTGTACCAACTCTTGCAGCGCCAACATACCGGGCTTTTCGGAATTATAATGCCCAAGCGCCACACAATTGATTTGTCCTTCGCGGCACCATTCTTGTACGGGTTCATCCAAAACTCCGGTAACGTACAAATCCACCTTTTTTTCAACGGCTTGCGGCAACATACTATAAGCACCGCCGCTCACAACCGCTAGCGAATTGACATTCTTGGGCCCGTAGGCAAGCACCTGGGCTTTTGTATCACAAAGCGCTTCCCACGCTTGTACCAACTCGGTAAGCGGACGGTTTTCCACTACGCCGCTAAACCCAATGGTTTCCCCGTGATACAGCCCAAACGGTTGCACTTGCAGTGCATTCACGGCCCGCATCAAACAGGCATTGTGCCCCACCACCGGGTGCTTATCCAATGGCAGATGATACGCCGCCAAATTGATATTGTGCTTGAGCAAAAACGCTACCCGTTCCCGAAACATCCCGGTAAGTGCTTGTTCTTGCCCCCACAATAATCCGTGGTGCACCACAATTAAATCAGCACCCGCGGCTTTGGCCTGGCGGAAAAGTTCCAACGAGGCCGAAACCCCAAATACAATTTTTTCTACTTGCGGCGTGCCGGAAACTTGCAAACCGTTATGGCTGGCATCCACAATGCGCGCGCTGTTTAAGTACGTATCTAAAAATTGGATAATGTCTTCACAATTCCCCATATAATTATGTTATCATTTTATAAGGATGAAAAAAATACCTCTGTTACTTTTTGCCGTATTTTTGGCGGTAGTTTCAGGCCGGGCGGAAGATATTGCAGTAGCCCCCTTTTTACCCGCCCAAGAAAAAACGGCTCCGCAAAATGCCCCCATTACCGTACAATATCCGCAGGAAAAAATGACGGTGGCTCGGGGGGCAAAATCTATTTTCATCTTCGGACAAGTCAATTTGCCCGCTCCGGTTATACTGGACATCAACGGCACAACGGTACCGGTCTACGATAACGGGGCTTTTTTAACTTTTTTACCCGTTACCCCCGGCGACTTTACCTTTGTGCTAACCGCCACCAATTTGGAAACAACCGCCCAGGCCGTACGTCACATTACCGTACCGGGCACAGATATTGAAAAGTATTACGCCAAGGCCTCGTTTGACCAAGAAACTGTTTTTCCAAAAAACCCCGTAGAAATGTTACCCGGCGACACGTTGGACTTGTATGTCCGCGGTACACCCGGCACCCAAGTAATGGCCACGTTGTCCGGCTTAAAAAACGGAAAAAACATCTTACTTAAAGAAGACGGCGCCAACCCGGGTTTGTACCGCGCCCAATTTGTCATTGATCCGGAACAAAAAGCCAAAACGGCCAAAGTATCCTACCGGATGAAAAACGGCCCGCACAATACGAGTGCCAAAATCACGGCGCCGGAAAAAGTAAAAGTGTTGGATCCGAAAACAGATTTGCGCATAGCGCAAATTACTTCCCCGGGTGTTAAACTGCGCAAAATCCCCACCGCACGTGAAAATCTATTTCCCTTTTACCGGGCCTATGGCAATGTACAAATCAATGGGCAGCTCAACAACCAATACCGTTTGGTATTAAACGACCAAGAAACGGCCTGGCTGGAAATGGATAAATTACAACTGCTTTCCGGAGCGAATTTTTCTCCCAACCGCTTGCATGATATGTCTTTGACTGTGCTACCTGAAAAGACCCGCTTGGTTTTTGAGGGACTACGCCAAGTGCCCATCAGCGTGCACGAATTTAACAACCGTTTGGAACTCGCGTTTTATTACACGGAAAATTTTGAAGAAAATTTCTCTACCGATACCACCAGCCCCGTTGTGGAAAACATTACCTGGTCGCAACCACAAAAAGATACCATCCTTTTTAAAATCTATTTCAAAGAAGGGGTGCTACCGTGGGGCCACGCGTATGATTTTGAAGACGGAAATTTAGTCGTAGATTTAGCCCACACGCCCAAACTTACCCCCACCAAAAACAAACCCCTGGCCGGCGCGCGGATTTTATTGGACGCAGGGCACAGCCCCCGGCGCAAAGCCCCCTACGACGGGGCTGTCGGCCCGACGGGGTATTTGGAATATGAAGCCACACTTGCGTTGGCGGAGGACCTAAAGCCGCTTTTGGAAAAACAAGGAGCCACCGTCATTTTAACCCGCAAAGGCAATAACCGCAAAAGTTTGCAAGAACGTTATGAACAAGCGTTGCAGGAAAACGCCCATATTTTTGTCAGTTTGCACTATAATGCATTACCGGAAACAATCAACCCACTCTCACGTAAGCGCGGTTATTCGGTCTATTACAATTACCCGCACAGTTTTAAACTGGCCCAATCTGTGTATCGTTCGTTTACCAAAAACGTAAAACTTCCCGACAACGGCATGATTGCCAACGACGTATTATTTATTCCGCGTATTCCGCAACTACCTAGCATTTTAGTAGAAAACGCGTATATGATGATTCCCGAACAAGAGCAAATGGCCCGTTCCAAACAAGGCCGCGCACAATTAGTCAAGGCACTTTACGAAGGGATTTTGAATTTTTACGACGTTAAACTGCCGCAACCCGTCCAAAAGAAAACGGCGCGCAACTCACGCCGTTCTTCACAAAAACCTACTAAAAAAACCTACTTGCGTCCCGCCCCTAAAACCGTGTTAAAAGCGGGAAAATAAAATTACTGCATGGGATAAAACCGGGAGCCGGAACCGGATACCGTGGCGGTTTGGGTAGCAATACCAAACACTTTTGTACAAAAATCTCCGGCCGCAGGTAGCGAATAATTGGCTGCATTATAGAATTCTAAACAATACAATTTTTTGTCCAACACACTTGAAGTTTGGACCGACACAAACCCGCACCCGGTATAGGGTCCTTTTTTAAACACAGTGGTAGCAAAATGTTCGTTACCGTATTTATTGATAACTAATTCAAACATATCGTTGTAACGAACCGCATCGGCCGAAGCGACAGATGCATGCGAAGATGCCGTCGCAGCCGAAGACAAATTATCAAAATCTAAATCTAATTCATCAAAGCGTGTAGCATATTGGCCGTTGGCTAAATGATAAACTTCCTGCGCGGTGGCTAAACTTTTGGTCAACGTAAATAACTGCACCGCGCGGCTTTTCCACACGGCTTTTTGATATTGCGGCACCGCCACCGCCGTTAAAATACCAATGATAAGCACAACAACCAATAATTCAATTAGCGTAAATCCTTTTGCGTCTAAAATACCCGACGAACTACTTTTCTTTTTCATAGATATCCCTCCACAGGACTTTAATATACGTAAATTCTAGCAAAAAAAACAATACAAAAGGACCCAGGCCGTATCTGGGGCTTTTGTCCCTTGTATTTTTTCCATTTTCCCGTACACTATCAATATATACAAGGTGGTAAAATTATGAAACGCATACTGGGTTGGATAATCAGTTTACTGGTATTAAACGGGTTCGTTCACGCCGAAGCCCCGTATGGGATTTTGGTAAATGCCATTAACGACCCCGCTTACGCCATGGACTTTTTGCTAAAAGGCCAACCGATACGCTACAAAGCAGGCCCAGACATTACGCCGCAGGAAGAAAAAATTTTTGTAAGTAACTTTCAACGATGGCCTCACGAAGTATTACGCTGGATTGAAAATAGCGGACGTGAAAACGAATTTAGCGATATTACCCCCATCTTACGACGGGGACTGAGGGCAGAAAAAAATTCCTCTTATGATGTTCTGCTCTTGTTGGATAAACAAGCCCAGACAGATGGCGGCGTCGCCGGAGGGTTTGTCGCTCATCATCCTTATCATAACAACCGGGCTACCATTACCGTAGTGTCTAAATTTCGGGACGCATTTGAATCGGTTACTATGCACGAAATCGGACACTACTACGGCTTAGCCGACCAATACGGCCCGGATAATGCGGATCCAGCTTATTCCACCCATCCCAGCACTTTGCCAGATAGCGTCATGCAAGGCGGCGATTACTACAATGCGTACCCTTCGTGTGATGATGCTGACGGATTTATTAACTTTTTAGATCTGCGGGTATTTCAACGTTCCGGTTACTTTTCGCCACGCGCCCGCAAAGGGTGGCAGAGTTTGTGTGAAGGATCCTCCATGCGCTATCAAAATGCACAACCCGTTGTATTGCGCGATACCCCCCCTGTTCAATTTATGGACCAAAACCGGTTACCTTTATTTACCGTAAACCCAAAAGACAAGGTGCAACGCGATGAACAAACCCGCTGGCTTAAACGTATCACTTCCAAGACGGGATGGGGCAAGTTATGCCCGCTGAAAAAAGGAACTGCTTTTTTGGAGTTCAACCTGAATTATACCGTGCAAGAATTAGAAATTTTTTGCAACACTTCGGTTTCAGATCAACAAGAACCGGCCTACCGCTTTCCCCTGCCTTATGCAGGCGATTGGTATGTCACTATTGAGGAAAATGCTCTCGGGAAAACCATATCCACCGATATATCTTTTCGGAACAGACGCTTGGATAAAGTAGAAATCACGCAAACCACCCCTGGGAGCCAGATGCTATTTTCACTCGCTAAAACATCTGCCCAACCGGGTGAATACCTGGCCCAAATCAAAATGGGTTCGCATACACAAATGTATAAATTGTCCGAGCAGGATTTTGCGGCCCGTATCAATCTGTTATCACCGGTATATAAGCAACTCTTGTTCCGGTTGCGGGCGTCGTTGGATAAGCGTTTTGAGCAGGCACGCAATTTGAACAACAACTTCTACCAACCCATGTTGCGCGACCGAACAACCAAACATCAAGACGCCATCACCCAGCAATACATCCGCAGCAGTTGGCGTGAACGCCAACGCGTCGCCCGGGACATACAAAACTTACACTAAAAAACGGCAGGTATAAACCCGCCGTTTTGGGATAACACTTTTTAAACCACTATTTCGGTTTTGCAATAAACGGTTTGCGGTGCGGTTTGTGTTCTTTGGGCACCAGTTCCACTTCTTCCATCAGCACTGAAGGTGTAATCACTACCCAATCATCAAAATTTTCCGCCAGTTGTTGTTTACCACCCACCGCCAGTACGCCGCGCAAATCGCGTTGGGTAAAGAAGTTTCCGTCCCATTTCAAGTTGAGCACGGTTTCTTTTCGTCCGTCAGCGGTGTAAATTCTTTCAATACCCAAATCGCCGTCCGGCTCGGCTTGGTGCAAAATATACCCATATTCCAGGCCGAGTTCCCGGCAGCGGGCTCGCAATTTTTCTTCCATTTGTTCGTCGGTCCACGTTTCTTTGGGCTCAATCCATATATTGGTAAGCCGCTCGCGCGGACCATACAAATAGGATATAAACCCATGTCCGTTACTGTGATGGCCCTTTGTAAGCGGACGTTGCGAAAGCGGAAAATCCTTCGCGTGTCCGTTCTCTACCAAGGTTAAATCTTGCGTCGCCACGCCCTCGTCATCCACCGGAGCAAACCGGGCAAGCGGCACCCCTTGAAATTGCCGCAAGCGGGGATAATCGTACATAGTCAGTAAATCTGTGCTCACACGCAACGCCCGTTTTTTATACAACAGGCCGGCCGATTTATCGTCGTCAGCATAGGACAACAGCCACGGCTTACTGTCCTGCATATCCAGCAGTACCGCTCGGGATAAAAAGCGCGACGCCGCTTGCGGTTTCAAGAGCACCGGGCCGATATACGCCTCCCCATTTTTAGCCCCGTAGGCCGCTTTAATACGCGCGGCAAACGATTGTCCTTCTTCCAACGCACGTTCCATTTCCGGGTCCGACACGTCTTTTAGCCATAACACCGTAGATGCATTAGCCACTTTTCCGTCCGGTTGACGAAATACAGCCCGCACATCCACCTTGTACATCGGCAACTGATATTGCGCCACGGCACCGCGGCTATTTAAGAAATAAATATTGCGCTGTAAAATCATCAAATTCGCCCGGAATTGTTCCACATACGGCAGGTTTTTACCCAACGCTGAAATACGTTGCATATAGGTTTGCAGGCGCTCGGTATCCGGCCAGGTAAACGCCGGGATGTCGTCCACCCATTGAGCCGGTTGTTCCGCCACAACATCGGGGAGAACATCCTGAATATTTTTCTGCGCTTTATACACTTTTTTCTTCTTATATAAATCAGCCGCTTGCAGGTAGGCCTTGTCAGTTAGTTTCCACAAGCGTTGGCGGATGGCCTCGTAACTGGGATACGTAAATTCGTGTGCAAGTTGGGCATCATAATAATTCCACGAGTACGGCTCCGCATCGGAAAACCCCAACCCGTCTTGCTTATCTGATCCCACCGAAATAAACACCGTAGTCAATATCGAGTCTTGCGCGGACGGGTCATAAATAGCCGGAGCAACCGTACCCATATCCGCCGCTATATTAAGACGGCGAAAATGAGACAACTGATACACCAAATAATAGGGGGTAGGATGATCTTTTAGACGCAGTTGCGCAAGCGAGCGTTGCATTTCGTCATTCATAGCCCGGAAATACATATTATCCGGCAACGTAACCGCCGACAACGGCAACCAACAACCTATAATAAATAAACCGATTAAATATCTCATTTTGTTTCCCCTCCTTCCTGAAGTGAGTACGGAGCCGGTAAGATAGGCGGCTTACTTTCGCTCTTGGCCGTTTTCTCTATCTCCAAGGATTTTAACAGCACACTGGGCGAAATGGCGGATACCGGCACCCACCCTGATTCTGCCCCGCACGAGCCGTTGAAAACCGCGTCATCATCGGCCGCGGCTAAAATTTGCCCAAAACTGACTAACGGCGTCCCTACAATATCCGCCCCACGCACCGCTTCTTTATGTCCATCGGGATAAATACGGTAAACCAGTTTGGGTGTCAGTTTGAATACTTGCGGAGTATCGGTACCGGTCATCGTAAATCCGCCGGATAAATCATCAATGATGTATCCGTACGGTTTTTGTTGGGTGCGGATTTCTTGCAAGAGTTGTTTTTCCAATTCTTCATAAGGAACGGATTTCGCCGCCACTAAACGAGTGTTTCCCATGCGGGCCACAGGCAGTTTCCCCAATTCCCCACGTCCGTGCCCGTTGGAAACCGGGAAGTTTTCAATGGGGCTACTGGACATCAAAAACCCGCGTAACACACCATTTTCTACCAGCGTAACCGGGCGAGATTTAACGCCTTCATCATCATATTCATAGAATCCGCGCAAAGGCAACTGATTAAACGTAGCCAACGTAGCATCATCCACGATACTGATAAACGGGGAAGTAACGGACTGCCCGACTTTGCTGGTAAATGTTTTACCAAACGAATCCAATTTCTGGCGGTGGCCTTCCAAACGATGCCCAAGCACTTCATGCACAAACACAGCCATGGCACGGTTTTTTAAGATAGTGGGAACGGTGATGGGGTCGGCTTCCGGGGCCGAGCTCAGCGCTTGCAACTCGCTCAACGAGCGTTCCACATCGGCCAAAAATTGTGCTTCACTGGGTAACTGGCTGGGGTCTGTTACATCGTAAAAATTACTGCGCTCTAATAACGAACCGTCCGCCAATTGATTGGTAACGGTGTAATACAACCGGACAAATAAAATCGGTGTTTTAAGTTGCGTACCCACCGAATCGGCAAAATAACGGTGGCCTTGTTCCACTTCAAACGAGAAATGACTGCTTTGCACAAACGGTTTGCCTTGTACCAACTGCGACGCTTTGACCAGCCAACGGCCAATTTCATCCTTGTCAAATGATACTTCTTGTTGGGTGCGGCAATAGCGCGAAACGGGTGGCAATACAAAATCATCGGAATCATCTTGCCGGGCCGCCGCCGTGCGACTGTTAGTCTGCACGCGGCTGAATTCTTCTTGGGCATTTTCAACAATTTCCTGCGTGGCGCGCCACAAAGCCAACCGAAATGCCGAGGGGGTAGGATCTAACGGATTAACTCCGCCCACCACTTGGATAAATTTACGATCGTAATTATCCTCACCTTTGAGGGGGCGGGTGTTATCCATTTTAGGACTTCCGGCCCGCGCCAGGACACCCAACGATGTATCACGGTGATAGAAATGGTCCAATCCTCCCTGCTGCGCAGACAGTTCATAGATAGATGTGTCTTTATAGGTATAGGAAAGATAATAAACTGACGGATTTAATTTCTTAAATATTTTGCTCCCGCGTTTCAGTTCAGCCGACATCAAACGCAACGGCGTTTGGTCTTGCACACGGCAATTTTCAGCCGCGGATAAATAAGGCACAACAAATACGGCAAATAAAAGAGTGAATGATTTTTTCATACTTCTATTATAAAAAAATCCACCCTTGCGGGTGGAAATTTTTTAGCTGAGGATGTTCATCCCCTTCGGTCGTTTGCCTAACGCCAAACGCCTCCGGGCCGGACCTCGCGGTTTTTGCCTTTCGCGGCTACGCACGCTCAAACAAAAACATCGCTCCGGTCTGGGGTGGACAAGGCACTCTTTTTGCCTTTGCGCCGCTGGATTTTTTGTGATAGTGCGTGCTTTATTTTGCGCGTGCCTAGTGAACTAGGTGCGCGCAAAAAAAGAAGTAATAACCAAAAAAGACGCGGCCCGGAGGGTTTAGCCGTTTTTACGGTCCGGCGTTGTTAAAAAAGTTTGTCTATGATTACATAGCCATCACTTTTTTGCCTAGCCGTTTCACGCAAAAACGGTTAAACGCAATAGAGCAAACAGAATGCTTTGTCCACCCAAAACAAAGGCAAAGCAGTTTGCCTTCTTCCTCGTAAAAAATCCACCCTTGCGGGTGGAAATTTTTTAGCTGAGGATGGGAATCGAACCCACAACCTACGGTTTACAAAACCGTTGCTCTGCCAGTTGAGCTACCTCAGCATAA
>CACXER010000005.1 GCA_902766765.1 uncultured Elusimicrobium sp.
CGGCAAAAAAGGTGGCAAACCGAAAAAAGTCGAAAAATGCGGTATTAAAAAAGAAAAAGGATATCTCTATTTCTTAGATAAGAAAGGCGATATCTCCAGAGCCAAAATGGTAAACGCCAAATAAGTTTACTTTTTGCAAAACACCCCACCAATCGGTGGGGTGTTTTCTTGGTAAAGGAAACACTCCGGAATGGGGTGTTTTCTTGGTAAAGGAAACACTCCGGAGTGGGGTGTTTTTTATGGGGAAAAAGTTACTCCACAAAATAACAATTATAATTGACATTACCATTAAACCAATCGTGTGTGGTTTTATGCGCAAGCGAACGGCACACTTCATTCGCAATGGTATTTTGCTTACCGCAACAACTTATTTTACCGGGGCCATATTCAGAACTCCCCGCCTGATTCAATGTTTTTTGTAGGTAAAAATTATCTGCAAATTTTCCACAAGCTACATAATGGGAACCGATGATAATGCACTCCATCCCATCGGGATAAAATGCCGCTGGAATAGGGCTGCTGGTAAAATTGACACTGTTGCCAATTTCAGCCCCACTTGTAACGTCTATATCCACATCGCGCACATCATTCGGGTAAGAACCATTGGCCATGTAATATATTTCCGCGCCGTCATGCAAGGCCTTCACATTCACTAACATTTGTACGATCCGACTTTTCATTACCGCCTTTTGGTATTGCGGTAAGGCCACCGCTGCTAAAATGCCGATAATGAGTACAACCACCAAAAGTTCAATGAGCGTAAACCCTTTTATATCTAAAACACCCGACAAACAACTTTTTTTCTTCATAAGTATCCCTCCACAAGAATCTAATATACGCAAATTTTAGCAAAAAAACCAAAATCATGTCCTTTTTGTGTTTTTTAAAAAACAACACGAAAAGCGCAGGACAACAAAGTCCCGTCCAACAAGAAAACCTCGCGCCCGTGCGGCGAGCCCCTCGTACGCGCGCGCAGTGCGCGCGTAACAATTGACAGAGAGCCCCGGATAATGTTTTAATACTATATGCGGGATATCATCCCGTATCAACTATCGGAGGACTTATGGACATTAAAATTACGGCCAAAAACATTAAACTTACACCGGCCATTAAAGAATTTATCAATACCCGCGTGGGCAAAATTGAAAATTTCTTTGACAACATTGTCTCTGCCCAAGTATATATCTCGGTAGAGAAAAAAATCCACCAAAAAGCGGAAATTGTCTTGCACACCGGTGCCAAGACGACCATCAGCGCCAGTGCGGTAGAAACCAACCTTTACAAGGCCATTGATGCCGCCGCCGTAAAAGCGGAAGCGCAAGCCAAAAAAATCAAAAACAAAGCCAAATCGCGCAAGACCACCAAGAAATCGGTGAAGATGGTAGAAATGGATCCGTTTGCCGACACGGTACTCTTGCCGCAAGCCGACGTGAAATTTTCCGTCATTAAACAAGTGGAAGTCTTGCCCATGAACCCGGAAGATGCCGCCTACGAAATGGAACGGCTTGGGTATTCGTTCTGGATTTTCTTGGATGAAGATTCCAAACAAATCAACTTGATCTTCAAACGCTTAGACGGTACGTTTGGTTTAATCAAACCGATCAAGAAAAAATAAGTCGGAGTGCCGATGGAATTTACCAAGTCCATTACCGTAGCAGAACTACTCCAGGTTAAACGTCTTAACCTGGAGTTGGTCTGCGGGAAACGATATCTGCAACGCGAAATTACCCTGGGCAGCGTCAACCGCCCCGGGCTCGCGCTCAGTGGACACTTGGATAATTTCCGTGCCAAATCGGTACAAGTTTTCGGGCGGGGCGAACACGCCTTTTGCCAAAAAGAAAACAAAGCACGCTTGCGCGCCAACGTAACTAAAATGCTTAGCGAAGGCGCCGTGCCGTGCGTCATTATGACGGCAGATTTAACGCCCCCCACCGCCGTACGCAAGGCCTGTTTAGGGGCCGATGTACCGGTGCTTAAAACATCCATGGAGTCGGGTGCATTTGTGGCGGAATTTTCCCGCTTTTTAGATGAAAAACTGGCTCCTATTACCCACATACACGGCGTACTGGTGGACGTAAGCGGAATGGGAGTGCTGATTCGCGGGGAGTCCGGAATCGGCAAAAGCGAGTGTGCGTTGGAACTCATTAAACGCGGACACATTTTAGTGGCCGATGATGTAGTGGAAATTCAAAAAAGCCGTGGGCGGTATTTAATCGGTTCGTGCCCCACCATGCTCAAACACTACATGGAAGTACGCGGGCTTGGCATTTTGGATGTACCGCTACTCTTTGGGGTGGGCTCCACCTTAGACGAAACAAAAATTGATATGGAAGTGGTACTTACTTCCCCTACCAAAGAACCGTTGGATCGGTTAGGTGTAGAACAAAAAACGACAGATATTTTAGGTGTGGAAATTCCTTCGCTGGGTTTACCCGTTACGCCGGGGCGCAACTTAGCGGTACTCATTGAAGTAGCGGCGCTCAATCAACAACTCAAAAGCCAAGGAATTTTTTCCGCCAAAGAATTTAGCCAGAAAATTTTAGATAAAATGAAGAAGGGAAACGGTAAACCGTATGTCAGATAAAAGACGTTTATTTATCATTACCGGAATGAGTGGAGCCGGTAAATCGCAAGCCCTAAAAATGTTTGGCGATTTGGGGTTCTACTGTGTGGACAATTTGCCGCTTGCCTTGTTCAAAGATTTTATTGATTACGTCCGGCAAAACGACGCCACGCGCGATATCGCCCTGGGCGTTGACGTGCGCGAAGGCGACCGCTTAAAAGAAATGCCCAAACTGCTTAGCGCATTGGCCAAAGATGAATTTTTTGTAAAAGTCATTTTCTTAAACGCTTCGGACGGCTGTTTAATTCGTCGCTTTTCCGAGACAAAACACCGCCATCCCGTACATAAAAAATTAGTGGCGGCCATCGCCCATGAGCGTGAAGTCATGGCCCCTACGTTAAAACTGGCCAATGAAATTATTGATACGTCCGGTTTAAAATTAGGGGAACTTAAAGAAAAATTATCTTCGCTTCTTTCGCTCACGCGCGAAGGCGATATGCAAATTTCAGTCATGTCGTTTGGGTTTAAATACGGGCTTCCCAAAGAATGTGATATCGTTATGGATGTGCGGTTTTTGCCCAATCCCTATTACGTGCCGGAACTTAAAAATAAAACCGGACTGGATGCGGCTGTACAAAATTATATCATGTCGTTTAAAGAGTCGCGTGAGTTCGCAGAAAAATTTGCTGATTTAATTAAATACCTGATTCCCAAATACATCAAAGAGGGAAAAAGTTATTTAACCATTGCCATGGGGTGCACCGGTGGCAAACACCGCAGTGTGTTCATGGCACACAAATTAGCGCAGTACCTAACAAAACTGAAGTTGAGTGCTTCGGAATTTCATAGAGATATAGGGGCTTAATTATGCTAAAAATTATCTTAGTTACGCATGGCCAATTGGCCAAAGAGATGCTGGATACGGCCTCTCAAATTATCGGCAAACCGGCTGATGAAGGGTTTGCCACGTTCGCCGTTACTACCACGGCTTCGGTTCAACAAGAAGCGGAAAAACTAAAAAAAGAATTGGCCACTTGCCAGGACGGAGCCGTTATTTTGACGGACATCTTCGGCGGAAGCGCCACCAACATTTCGCTCACAGCCAGCAAAGATTTGCCCAATTGCCATGTGATTACAGGGCTCAATTTGAGCATGTTACTTACCGCGATGAACAGCCGTAAAAAACTAACGGCTAAAGAACTCGCGGAAAAAATTGAAGCCGATGGAAAACGGGCCGTTATCAATGCAACGGAACTGCTGATTAAAGGACTCTAATGCCAATTGTTTTTACACGGGTGGACGACCGACTCATTCATGGCCAAATTGTACAGGCCTGGTTACCTCAACTTAATATAGATGAGGTCGTCATCCCGCGTGCGCCCAAAAATGCGCCTACATTAAACGAAGGGCTCTTGCGCCTTTGTTTGCCGTACGAGTATGATTTGTCTATCTTGCCGGCAGAAAAAATTGCAAAATACGCCGCCAATTCCCAACGCCGCTTGTTTCTGCTGATGGGCTCTTTGGAAGAATTGACCCGGCTAATTACAAACGGCGTGCAAATCCGCAGCGTCAACATTGGCGGTATGCATTTTAAAGAAGGGGCACAAAAACTAGCCGATCACGTTTTTCTGGATGACAAAGATAAACATTTCTTAAAACTCGTACGAGATCTGAATATTGACATAGAAACCCGCGCCGTACCCAATGATATTTCTATTTCGTTAGATGAGGTGTTCCGATGAGCGTAACCATTCTTGCCGTTTGTTTACTCGCCGCATTATTAGAACTGGATACCACTTATGCATTCCAGTTGACGCTCTCGCGCGGAATCATTGCCGGGCCGCTTTTTGCCCTGATTACCGGCAACTATGAGGCCGGTATTCAGGCGGGCATTTTTACCGAATTATTGTTTGCCGATGTAAGTCCTTTAGGCGCCATCTTACCGCCCAGTGCCACCATTTGTTGCGCCATCACGGTGGCTTTATCTTCTATGGGGATAGAGATGTGCTATGCATTTTTAGTAGCCGTATTCGGTTCGCTGTTATTTATCCGCACGGAACGCCATGTGCGCAAACAACGCGTACAACTTCTACCCGGGTGGGAAGAACGCCTCTTACAGCAACCGGGAAAAATCAACCGTATTATATTTTTTGAGTTAGGGGCTTGTTTCCTCATCAATTTTGTATTGATTTCGTTATTCATCGGAGCCAGCGGCGCGTTTATGCGTTGGTTGCAACCGCATATCCCGCTGCGGGCTTTCTTCGCCTGTCAGTTTGCGTTTATGGCAGTGCCTTGGATTGGGTTGGCGTCGCTCGTCCCCGAGTTTAGACTGAAAATGAGGTAACTATGAAATTCACCCAACAGTTCTCTTTTTTCTGGCGTTCGTTTTTCCTGCAAACGGGGTGGAACTATCTGCGCTACCAAAGTTTGGGGCTGCTTTTTGTGATGTGGCCGTTTCTAAAGAAACTATATAGCCAGGACAAAGATGCTATTCCGTCGGTTGTTTCGCGCTATTTGGCAGTATTTAATACCCAGCCGGTGATGGCGTCCTTCTGTTTTGGGGCCCTGGCCAAACAGGAAGAATATATCGTGAATGCCCCTAACTTAAATGAAACAAACGAAGAAATTTTGGAATGGAACGCCATTAAACGCGGCCTTTCTATTACCACGGCCTCTATCGGTGACCGGTTATTTTGGGGAACGTTAAAACCGCTCACATTACTCTTGGCTTTATTCGTCTGGTTGGTATTGGGGGTCCACGTGTTTGAACTCCAACCCGAAAATTCCTTACCATTGCTATATATAGCGGCAGGGAGCATAGCGGCCTTTCTGTCGTTCAATACAATCGCCTTATTTGTAAAGTGGGAAGGCATTAAAATCAGTTACACGGCCCCTGTCAACGGTTGTTTCGGGCTAACCAGTTTTGACTGGAACCGCACCATTTACAACGCCAAAAAAATCGGTCTGGTGCTAACCGTTGGACTTATTTTAATGGGCATTTATTATTACTTGCGTGATTTCCAACGTTCTATTGACGTGCAATTTGTTACGCGGGCCGTCATTATTGTATTCTTCGTTTGTATCAGTTTTATTACCCGCCGCTTACGCATCCCGAATATGTATTTATATTTATCGGCGGCAGCAGTATTTAACCTGGTTTGTTATTTATAATTATGGTTCAATGCGATTTTAAAATTATCAATCAACTCGGCTTGCACGCACGGCCGGCCGCACTTATTGCTCAAACGGCTGGCAACTATAAAAGTGCGATTTATTTGACTAAAGACAGTGTGCGCGTGGATGCCAAAAGCATCATGGGGGTTATGATGTTAGCGGCCGAACACGGTGCCACCCTCCATTTTACCGCCGAAGGACCCGATGAAAAAGAGGCCGCCGCTGCTATTAAAGCGTTGTTTGAAAACAAATTTAATGAGGAATTTTAGATGCTTGTTTTAAAAGGGATTGCCGCCAGCCCCGGCGTCGCCATTGGGCCGGCTATATTACTACCGAGTGAAAGTTTTGCACTTTCACGCCAGTATATTTCGCAAAATGAAATCCCGGCAGAAACCCAAAAATTTCAAGAGGCCATGCAGCATACCTTGGCCGAATTAGATGCTTGCGAACATAAAGTATTAGGCACCCTGGGCAGCGAATATGCCAACTTAATGTCTACGCATAAACTCATCTTACAAGACCCGGCTTTTGGCTCGGCTATTTTACATAAAATCCAACACGAACGACTCTCTGCGCAAGCCGCTATTTTGTTTACCTTACAGGAGTTGGCCGATTCATTTAATAAGATAGAAGATCCTTTTTTTAAAGAACGCCGTAACGATTTATTTGACGTGGGTAAGCGCTTAGCCAACAATTTAACGGGAAGTAAAGATAATTTTTTGGCCTCTATCCAGCGGCCTTCTTTACTGGTAGCGCATAACTTATATCCGTCGGACACTATCAATTTACAGGAAAACCAAATCCTGGGTTTTTGCACAGACGTCGGTGGGAAAACCAGCCACACGGCCCTACTGGCGCAAAGTTTAAATTTACCGGCTGTAGTCGGGTTGTCTACCGCCTCCAAAGATGTACACGCCGGAGACACGCTTATTATTGACGGAGAAAACGGCCTCCTGGTCATCAATCCGGACAAATACACGCTTTCCAACTACCGCAAAATTCAACGTGACTTAAAGAAGACGGAAGCACTACTTAAAACCATCAATCATTTACCCGTTATTACGCAAGATGGCCACCCGGTAAAACTACTCGTCAATTTTGACCCACGTACAGACAACAAAGCCAATAAACATTTAATTACCGACGGGCTTGGGCTGTTGCGCACAGAATTCATTTTTATGGGCACCCCCGTACCGCCTTCGGAAGACGAACAATACCATGTCTACTTGGCCGCAGCTAAACGCTTTGATATGCGTCCGGTTACCATTCGCTTGGCTGACCTGGGGGCTGACAAAAAACCGGATTTCCCATTGGACGAATTTGACCAGGACGAAAATCCGTTCATGGGTTGCCGTGGAATTCGATTGCTGTTAAAAAATCCGGAACTCTTGCGCACCCAACTGCGTGCTATTGTGCGCACCGCGTGCGAAGTGCCGGCACAACTGGGCATTATGATCCCCATGGTATCCTCGGTAGAAGAGGTACGCCACGTCCGGCGCGCCTTTGATGAAATACTGGCCCAATTCACCGCGGAAGGCAAACGCCCGGTCAACAAAATCGCTCTGGGCGCCATGATTGAAGTACCTTCGGCGGCTATCGCCTTAGACGGTATGATTGGTGAGTTGGATTTTATTTCCATTGGGACCAACGATTTAATCCAATATCTGATGGCAGTGGACCGCGTCAATCAAGAGGTGGCCCACCTCTACGACCCGTGCCACCCGGCCGTTGCACGCACCTTAAATTTGATTATCCAAACCGCCCACAAACGCGGTAAAAAAGTAAGCATCTGCGGTGAAATTGCGTCCGATACAAAAATGTTACCGCTGTTATTGGGGCTCAATATAGACGCTCTTTCCGTCACACCGCGTATGTTCTTGCGTGTAAAAAATAACATTCGCCTTTCCCATTTTGAACATTGTTCCGATTTGGCACAAGCTGCCTTACTGATGGGCAGTAGCGAAGAAATTCGAAAATTGATTGAACAGAATAACGAACATGAAAATCCGTAACTTTTCCATCGTTGCCCACATTGACCACGGCAAAACCACTTTATCCGACCGCATTTTGGAAGATACCGGCACCGTTCCTAAGCGCAAAATGCAGGCCCAACTGCTAGACGGTATGGACCTGGAGCGCGAACGTGGTATCACCATTAAAGCCAAAGCCGTGCGTATTGCGTATAAAGACTATATTTTAAATTTGATTGATACCCCCGGTCATGTAGATTTTTCCTACGAGGTCGCCCGCTCGTTGCGCGCGTGTGAAGGGGTGCTACTCCTGGTAGATGCATCGCAAGGAGTAGAAGCGCAGACGGTTGCCCACGCACATTTGGCACAAAGTTTAGGGCTTAAAATTATCCCCGTTATGAACAAAGTGGACTTGTCGCAATCTGATGCCGACGCGTCCGAAGAACAACTGTGGGATATTTTACGCGAGCCCATTGAGGCCGAACGTGTCAGCGCCAAAACAGGCATGGGTATTGAACATTTATTAGACCGCATTATCCAAGATATCCCCGCCCCGCAAGGCGATGCCAACGCGCCGCTACGCGCATTGATTTTTGATTCTTACTACGACCCGTTCCGCGGCGTAGTTATGTATATCCGGCTTGTGGACGGTACGATTAAACCGGGGCAAACCATACAATTTATGTCCTCCGGCGCGTCGTACAAAACCGAAGAAATCGGTTTTATGACGCCCAAACAACTCCATAAATGCGATCAATTATCCGCCGGGGAAGTGGGATACCTAGTAGCCGGTATTAAAGATATCCACCAAGTAAAAGTAGGTGACACCGTTACGCTAGCAGAACGTCCGGCGCAAACGGCCTTGCCCGGATATGCGGAGGCCAAGCCCGTCGTGTTTGCCTCTATTTTTCCGGTGGAAACAACCGATTTTCCACTACTTCGCAAAGCCCTTGAAAAACTAAATTTATCCGATTCTTCGTTCCACTACCAGAGCGAAACTTCCAAAGCGCTGGGCTTTGGGTTTCGGCTCGGGTTTATGGGGATTTTGCATATTGAAATTGTCAAAGAACGCTTGGAGCGCGAGTTTAATTTATCTTTAATTGCTACAAGCCCTAACGTAGTGTATCACGTAAAATTTACATCCAGGAAATCTCACCCGCAAGAATTGGCTGCCTTGCCAGACGCACCGGACGACCCCGGTTATAAAATCATTGATAACCCGGCCAACTTCCCGCCGCACGGGGATATTATTGACATTAAAGAGCCCGTTATTCACATTACGATTGTAACACCCGTGGAATTTATGGATGGCGTGATGACGCTGTTAAAAGAAAAACGCGGCACATTTATGAATATGGACCACCTGTCTAATCAGCGCGTCATTATTAAATACGAAATGCCCATGGGCGAAATGGTTATTGATTTTTACAACAAGTTAAAATCCGTTTCCAAGGGTTATGCATCTTTTGATTACGAAGTGGCCGGATTTAGAAGTTCCGACGTGGTGCTTATGGAAATTTTGTTACACGGCTCGCCGGTGGATGCGCTGTCCGTAGTCGTCCACAAAGACAAGGCTCAAACCATGGGACGCGCGTTGTGCGCCAAGTTAAAAGAACTTATCGGACGTCAACAATTTGAAGTAGCCGTACAAGCCGCCGTCAACGGAAAAGTTATCGCGCGCGAAACGATACCCGCCTTCAGAAAAGACGTCATCGCCAAGTGTTATGGTGGCGATATCACCCGCAAACGCAAATTGCTTGAAAAACAAAAAGAAGGCAAAAAGCGGATGAAATCTATCGGCAGTCTAAATATCCCGCAAGAAGCATTTGTAGCCATGCTGAAAATTGATGAAGAATAATTAAAAACCCGATACGTTGTATCGGGTTTTTAGTAAATCATTTTTCCGTCAGGGTGTTTCGTAAAAACGTACCGCCCATTTAGTAGCTACTAAATTAGTGGCGCCGAAAAACTTCCCACAAAATACACCCGGAGTACTCGCAATCGCAGAAAGAGTGGTTCGTTCCACACAATATAATTTCTTCTGCAACACACCTGTAGGATCGTTTTGAACGAACATAAATCCGCCGCCTTTATAAGGACCTGTAGTAAACAGAGCCGTGGTCAATGAAAACAACCCGGAAGAATCGTTATTTAACACTAGCGTGAACATATCGTTGTAACGCACGGCATCCGTAGAAGAAATATTGAGTCCCATGGTATTCGTGGCTGAAGACGTTAAACTATCAAAATCTATATCTAATTCTCCAAAAGAATTAGCGTACGAACCGTTGGCTAAAAAATAAGATTCCTGGGCGGTAGACGCACTCCTTACTGCCGTTTGCAACTGCGCGGCACGGCTTTTCCACACCGCTTTCTGATACTGCGGCAGCGCCACCGCCGCTAAAATACCGATGATTAAAACTACCACTAATAATTCAATTAGCGTAAAACCTTTTACATCAAAATTTCCCTGAAGCCAATCCCTGTTTTTCATATATATCTCCGCATGAAATAAGCATACGCAAATTATAGCAAAAAAGGGATCAAAACCTTTTTATTTAAAAGCAAAACCGCCAGTAAAAATGATAAAATAAGTATATAAGTCCCGTTCGTCTAGTGGCCTAGGACGCCGCCCTCTCAAGGCGGAGATCACGAGTTCGAATCTCGTACGGGACGTTTTTGTTGGCATACAGGCCCGGCCCGGTATGCCTGGGGGTAGCGTGGAACTTTCGTTGTTACAAATGGGGCTACTGTCCCTATTGATTGTGTTGGTACTTATCTTACCGTTAGCCGTCCACCGTGTAGAAGAAAATTTAGAATTTTTTTTATTTGGCTGTGGACTGGCGGCTGTAACCGTCTCCCATATGTGGAGTGGCCCCCTTATACTCCGCGCGTTGGAAGACCCTATCAAAATTACGCTTGCCGTTCTAGTAGCCGGCCTTTTGTTCCGCTATTGTAATCATTATTTACAACGCATTACCTTTAAAGCCGTACAACATCTCGGCCTGAAGTATACTGTTTGCCTGCTGGTACTTCTCTTGGGGTTGACCTCCAGTTTGATTACGGCCATTATTGCGGCTCTTGTTCTGTCGGAACTGGTCATTATGTTACCGCTAGACCGCGAGCAACGCATTCAATTGACCATCATTACGTGTTACAGTATTGGCATGGGAGCCGTACTTACTTCCATCGGTGAACCGCTGGGCACGATTGTTATTTCTAAACTTGCCGGGCCTCCGCATCATGCCGGTTTTTTCTACCTGATTCAACACGTGGGAGGGTTTGTGTTACTGGGCGTAATTATACTGTCCGTTTGGTCCATGCGTCTTAAAGCCAATCACGTTATCCCCGGTCCGCATATCACCGACACGCAAAACGATCGTTCCTTAAAAAGCATGTTTATCCGTGCCGGGAAAGTCTACCTGTTTGTTATGGCTTTGACGCTACTTGGAGAAGGACTCCGGCCCTTTGCTTTACGTACCGTATCGCATTTATCAGCCAATTGGCTTTATTGGATAAACACCTCCTCTGCGGTGTTGGATAACGCCACCTTGGCCGCTATTGAAATCACCCACGACATTTCCGACCGTTCCCTCACCTTTTTGCTGATGAGTTTGGTGGTATCCGGCGGCTTGATGATTCCGGGGAACATTCCCAACATCATCTGCGCCTCAAAACTGGGTATTAAAAGCAAAGAATGGGTCCAGCACGCCTGGAAAATCGGGCTCGTGTTCATGACCGGCTTTTTCCTCTTGCTCCACATTGTCTTATAACTGCTCGTAAAAGTATACGTTGTACGCGTAGGAATTTTATATAATAAACTATACTTTAATTCTGTAAGGAGAATGTATGAAAATCCATTCCTTTAACGTCCAGCCGCACTTGCCGGAAAACATTAAATTTTTAGAAGAACTCGCCAACGACATGTGGTTTACTTGGAACTGGCAAGCCATCTTACTTTTTGTGCAGATTGATTCGGATTTATGGACTGCCTCCAAACGCAACCCCAAATGGTTACTGGGTAGCGTACCGCAGAAGCGCTTTGAAGAACTCAGCAAAGACGAAAATTTCGTTAAACAAGTCAATGAAGTTAAAACCTCTTACTACAATTACAAAAACAACCCACATACGTGGTATCACGACCATAAACACGAAAACGGGCAACTCTTAACTGCCTATTTCTCCATGGAATACGGAATTGGTGAAGGATTGCCGATTTACTCCGGTGGGTTAGGCATGCTCGCGGGCGACCACATGAAATCCGCCAGCGACCTCGGTATGCCGATTATCGGCGTCGGGTTGTTTTACAAACAAGGATATGTGCAACAAGTTTTAAACCGCGAAGGGTGGCAAAACGAAGAATACCCCGATAACGACTGGGCACACATGCCGGTAGAACGGGTATTAGACAAAAACGGCAAAGATATTGTGGTGGATATTCCGCTGGCAGGGGAAAACGTCAAAGCGTGCATCTGGCGCGTACCAGTGGGCCGTACCTCGCTATACTTATTAGACACCAACTTGCAAGAAAACACCCCCGCCCAACGTGCCATTACCGAAAAACTCTACGGTGGCGACCGCGAAAACCGCATCCGCCAAGAAGTCGTCCTCGGTATCGGTGGTGTAAAAGCGCTAACGGCTATGGGCATTAAACCCACGGTCTATCATATCAACGAAGGCCACAGCGCTTTCTTACTCTTCCAACGCATTATTGAGGTCATGCAAGAAAAGAACCTCTCTTTTGCCCAAGCGCGCGAAATTATTTGGGGGTCGTCCGTATTTACTACCCACACCCCTGTTATCGCCGGCAATGAACATTTTGACCCGGTACTCGTCCGCAAATATATGCAATATTACGCCGATCAAATGCATATTTCCTGGGATGAATTTTTAGCATTAGGTAAAGAAAAACAAGACTCCGCCACCTACTGCATGACGGTCGTAGCGTTGCGGTTGTCGGCCTATGCCAACGGCGTAGCCAAATTGCACGGGGTG
The DNA here is from genome assembly GCA_902766765.1 of uncultured Elusimicrobium sp. Classification (GTDB taxonomy): domain Bacteria; phylum Elusimicrobiota; class Elusimicrobia; order Elusimicrobiales; family Elusimicrobiaceae; genus Avelusimicrobium. Next base: position 12,703 of record CACXER010000005.1, read on the forward strand.
GTCAGCCGCGAAATGTGGAAAAACCTTTGGCCCGAACTGCCGGTCAGCGAAGTGCCTGTTACCAGCATTACCAACGGGATACATAGTTCCTCGTGGATTTCACACGAACTCAACGAACTTTTCCGCAAGTATCTATGGAATAATAACCAACTGGGCGAAATTGATCCGTCCGACGAAAAACCATGGAAACAAATTGACGCCATCCCCAACGAAGAATTATGGCAAGTACACAACGACCGCAAAAATAAACTTATTGCCCTTGTACAAGGTCGCTTGAAACGCCAATTAAAACGCCAGGGCTTTGATGTTATGACCATCAAAAAAGTGGGCAAGGTTTTGTGGCCTGACGTACTAACTATCGGCTTCGCCCGCCGTTTTGCTACATACAAACGCGCGACATTGCTATTTAAAGATCTAAACCGCTTGGATAAAATCATCAACAATCCTTCCCGCCCGGTACAATTCGTGTTTGCGGGTAAAGCACACCCCGCCGATACCGCCGGAAAAGAATTTATTAAACTGATTGTCGGCCTTACCCAAAACGACCCGCGCTTCAGAGGCAAAATCGTATTTGTGGAAGATTACAACATGAACACCGCCCGTTATATGGTGCAAGGGGTAGACGTATGGCTCAACAACCCCATCCGCCCCATGGAAGCCAGCGGTACCAGCGGTATGAAAGCCGCTTTAAACGGCGCACTCGCTCTGTCTGTCTTAGACGGCTGGTGGGACGAAGTCGGCCCGTGTGATTTCGGTTGGTCTATCGGCGGTGCGGAAAATTACAAAACGGAAGCCGAACGCGACGCCGTAGAGGCCGAAGCGCTTTATAGTTTAATTGAACAGGAAATCGCCCCGGCCTACTATGCCAAGGACGAAAATGGTATGTCGGCCACGTGGATGAATTTGATGAAGGAATCCATCAAACATATCGCCCCCGTATTCAATACCAACCGCATGGTTAAAGAGTATTATGAACGGTTTTATATCCCGGCTAACAATTACGGCCAAATTCTCGGGCAAGACGGCAAAGCTCAAGAAGTAGCCGCCTGGCGTAAAAAAATTGCCGATAACTGGTACCGCGTCAGTATTACCGATACGACCTCCATGCCGGAAAATGCTATCTCCATGGGCCAACAAGTCAAATTTACCGCGCGCGTCAATCTGGGCGGACTTTCTCCGGAAGACGTGCAAGTAGAACTTTACTTAGGTCAACGCGGTAACCGCGGCGATATCGTCAAAGAAAATGCCGTAGCCATGAAGTGCATGGGCCAAGCCGATAACGGATATAATTACGAAGTAACCGTAGCTCCGTTTAATAGCGGACGGCAAGACTATGCGCTTAGGATTTTACCCGCTAATAACAATATTCCCAATGTGCTAACCCCGTTGTTCATCCGTTGGGAAGAATAAAATTGCGGGTGTAATTATTTTCCGCTCTTGGGACGTCATCCTGAACTTGATTCAGGATCCTGTTGTGTCCCAAGAGCGGCTTTTAAAGACAATTTATATATGTTAAACATTGTTTTAGTAAATCCTGAAATCCCTTTTAATACCGGAAATATCGGCCGCTCGTGCGTGGCTACCGGCACGCGGTTACACCTGGTGGGGAAACTCGGGTTTATTATTGCTTCTAAAGAAATCCGCCGTTCGGGCCTGGACTATTGGCCCAACCTGGATTACAAACGCCACAACACGTGGGAAGATTTTTTGGCAGCTGAAAACCCGTCGGAAGAAAACATGTTTTTCTTGTCCACCAAAGGCAAAAAATCCTATTGGGACGCAAAATTTCCGCCGGACAGTTATTTGATTTTTGGTGCGGAATCGTGCGGGCTTCCTAAAGATTTTTATACCCGCTACGCCCACCGCTTATTTACTATCCCGATGACGGGGCCGGTGCGCTCACTCAACTTATCTTCTTCTGCCGCGATTGTATTATTTGAAGCAATTAGACAACAAAACTCTTCCGGTAACTTAGCCTAAGGCGACGCTGTTTTTCAAAGTCAAATCCCGTAATTCTAGGCGTGAGGTTTTTTCTAACCAATTTGCCACAGTTCTAGGCGCGAAGGAAGGAGCGTATACTGTGAAAGGGCGGAGCCCGAGGTATCCGACTGACTGAGCAACAACGAACTGTGGCAAATTAGGACGAAAAAAATGCCGAGGGACAGGATCGAACTGTCGACACCTGGTTTTTCAGACCAGTGCTCTACCACTGAGCTACCTCGGCATTAC
>CACXER010000006.1 GCA_902766765.1 uncultured Elusimicrobium sp.
AGCCGAAGGGTCCAAACAGGCCGCCATTTTGGAAGCCGAAGGGGTCGCGGAAGCGAAAATTAAAGTAGCGCAAGCGGAAGCCGAATCAGTAAAAATCGTGGCCAACACGGTGGCGCAATCGTCCAACCCGGCCAGTTACATGATTTCGCTGAAATACATTGAAGCGCTGCAAGCGATGACGGAAGGCAAAGATAATAAAATTATCTATATGCCCTACGAAGCGAGCAATGTGCTCGGTGCCGTAGCCGCCATTAAAGACTTAACCGGCGGTGTGGCAGCCACTCAAAGCAAATAAGTTTAAGACACACAAAAAACCCGCTCTAATTGAGCGGGTTTTTTGTTTAAACGATACGACGTGTTATTCAAAATAATCCCAACCATAATAATTTTGCACAAACTGTTTATTCATCACTTTACTGCAAAACCGTCCCTGCACACCACCGTCGCGTTCTACACAATACAGATGTTGTCCGTCAAATGTACCATCCTGTGTGATTAAATAAGCAAAACCCGTGCAATTATAATCTCCGCTTGTAAAAACCCCGAAGACATCTCCCCATGTATTAGCGTAATAGCCAATCACGACAGCATAATCTTTTCCCTCTTTTTTGGTAATACCGGATCCGACAGACAAACCACATGCAGTTCCGGTTTTACCTTCTAGGGGTAAATCAATATCCAATGCCTCAAAATTATTAGGCCACGCTCCATTAGCCAATTCATAACTATGTACCGCCGTCGCTATAGCATTAACCGCCGTATACAATTGTGCTGAACGACTTTTAATCACCGCCTTTTGATACTGCGGCAAAGCCACCGCAGCGAGTATACCAATAATAAGCACAACCACTAATAATTCAATAAGCGTAAAACCGCTCAATTTACCTGATATGACATTTTTCATAACAACCCTCTTTTTTGTTAAATTTTCCCTACAAGGGAAATTCTAGCAAAAAAAAAACAATGTCAAGTCTCCCCCTGGATATACGGATACAACAACTCATATCCGTACAGGATGAATATAAAAGATATAATATAGATGTGACCTTACGTAGCACACTCACATTTTGTTTAATACAAACATTACTTTGGGATGTAGTCGCTTTAGGGTTTTTTTACATCAACGGTTTCTATACAGATCCCTGGGGGCTCATCTTTACCATCGTATTTATCGTTGGACACATCACTTTTTTGGCACTTGTTGTAGGAATGCTGGGGCTGTTATTTGGCCTAATCGGCCCGCGTGCCCAACAAACCGTTTTGCTGGCCGGTGGCATCATCGGATCGTTTTTTCTGACGGCTGATTTTGTGGTATTTTCCCAATATCGTTTTCATATCGGGCCCTCGCTACTAGGGATGTTTTTTAGTTCAGCCGGACGGGAAATTTTTGTCTTTTCCACCGGAATGTGGCTGATGGGAGGGGCTATTATACTGGCCATTACTATAACGGAAGCGGCTCTTTTAGTTATAGCAAAACGTTGGCCGTTATCCCGGCAAGCAACCATTATTTTTGGAGGAGTTTGGCTCTTTTGTTTTTTATTTTATAACGGTTTGTATGCGTGGGGAAAATTCTATATGGTACCGTCCATTATGGCCCAACCGCGGGTATTGCCTTTTGCTTACCCGACCTCTTTTAACCGCCATTTGGCCAAAATGGGTTTTCCCCCTCGCCAAAGCCCGTATTTCATTCCAAAAACAGGATCGCTTACGTACCCGCTTGCGCCGCTTTCATGCCCGGCGGACAAACCAACTAAAAATATTCTTATTATCCTCGTGGATGCGTGGCGCGGCGACATGCTAACCCCGCAAATTATGCCGCAATTATCGGCCTGGGCCAAAAAACCCGGCATGCATGTTTTTACTAATCATTTATCGGGAGGAAATTCCACCATGGGCGGTGTATTTTCGTTCTTTTACGGGTTACCGCATTCGTATTGGGAGGATGTTACTACCCAACATTTACAACCCGTGCTTATGGAGCAAGCCCTTCAACGTGGCTACGAGCCGGGTATTTTTGCCAGCAGTCAAATTACCAGTCCGGCCTTTCACCGCAACATTTTTTCCGCAATACCCCATTTACGTATCGGCTCGGCCGGAAATTCTTCATGGGAACGCGATGAAAACGCCGTACATGATTTTAAAGCATTTTTACAAACCCGCGATACGAAACGACCTTTCTTTGGGTTTATTTTCTTAGATGCGCCTCATGCGTATGATTATCCGCCGCAAGCCCGTAAATTTCTGCCCGCTAAAGAGATCAACTATTTGCTCTTTACCAATCATACCGACCCCACCCTGTATTTCAACCAATACAAAAACGCGGTTTATTTTACCGACGGTTTAATTGCACAGGTTCTAGAAGACTTACAACAACGCGGACTGTTGAAAGATACCTTTGTCGTTATTAGCGCAGACCACGGGCAGGAACTCAACGATTCGCACCAAAACTATTGGGGTCACAATAGCAATTTCACCGACTACCAAACCAAAGTACCCCTGCTGGTTTACGATCCGTCAGTACCGGACAAGCAAACGGTTGACTATCGCACTTCTCACCACGATATTGCACCTACCCTATTGCAAGCGGTATTTGGGTGCAGCAATCCCCCATCCGATTACGCCTTGGGGAAAAATTTATTTGATGCTACCCCACGCCCCTTTACCGTCTTTGCCGGACATACCGAGCGGGCCGTGCGCATTGGCGACGCAATTACCGTATTGGATAAATTCGGCGGAATGTATCAATATGATAATACCCTGCGTCCTTTGACCACTCCGCACAATACCGCTACCGTGCGCGAAGGTCTCAAATCGTTTCGCCGCTTTTACCGATAGGAAGATGCTATACTAAAAAGATTTTCCGCATCCGGCAGATCGCTCCGGGCACTGAAAAAATTTTCATCATAAAAAGGCGCAACCCGAAAAGAGTTGCGCCTTCTATTGCAAAGAGAAATTACTTACACAATAATCAGCCGCACGGCCATAACAATCAACACTACGCCGGCTAACAATTCTACTTTCTTACTTTTAATCGTTTTGGCATTATTATCACCCAAGAAAAACCCAAGCAGCGTCATACCAAATGTAATAAGGGCTAAAAATACCCATTGCGGGAAGCACGCCGAATCCATTGTTTCCGCGGCATATCCGACGAGAAACGAGTTCATCGCAATCAAAGCAGAAACCTTGCAAAGTTTACCGGTGCTACCGGCGTCTTCACTGCTGAAACTGGGCGATTTTTCAATAGATTCCAACATAAATTTAATGCCTAACAGTAGCAAGAACGCAAACGCCACCCAGTTGTGTGCCAAATAAACCCAATTCCGGAAGAAGATTAAACTGATCAAATAGCCGAGCCAAAACAGTAGTACATTAAACCCGGCAAAAAACAAGGCCATTTTGATAGAAAAAACACTTTTCCCGTCGGTCATTTTCATAGCGGACATATTGGCAGTGACCATATTATCCACGCAAATACAAATAAAAATAATAATTACCGATATAATACCCATATTTTCCTCTCCCTATAAGATATTTGAATTCTACCAAATGCCCAGCCCTTCTAGCAACAACTTTACACCTAGTAAAATAAGTCCAACTCCCCCCACCATTTCCATCCGTTGGCCGAATTTTTGGCCCAGCCACGCACCGAAATAAAACCCTATCCAACTGGTTAGAAACACAAATACCACCATCGTTGCGCTCATCAACCCCCAGGACGTTTGTGTGGGGGCCAAGCCCATGCCCACCAGCCACGCATCTATACTGGTGGCTACCGCTAACAATAGGAGTGATTTCATATCCCATGAACGGACTGTTTCTTCCGGTTCTGTTCCCGGGCGTCCTTCCCATATCATGTGCGCGCCAATCCAAACTAAAATGGCAAACGATACCCATACCGCATACGCATGAAGCAGTTTCCCTACTCCAACGCCCAGCAGCCACCCGATGCCCAGCATAATAAAATGTGCCAAAGCAAAGGAACTGCTGGCTTTGAGTTCATCACGCCACGGCACGTGACCGCGCGCCGCACACCCGGCAGCCACCGTGACGGCCAGGTTATCCATGCATAAACTTAAAGCAACCAATACTACCGATACGAAACTCATACAATTATGATATCATTTTTTATATCACACTCCGGGGGAACGTATGGAATCATTACGCAAACTATATAAGATTGGCATGGGGCCGTCCAGCAGCCACACCATGGGTCCGCGCAAAGCAGCCGAAGAATTTAACCGCACGTATCCGGCAGCCATGTCGTTTCGGATTACTTTATACGGCTCTCTTGCCGCTACCGGCAAAGGCCATTTAACCGATTTTACCGTCAAAGAAGCGTTTTATCCCAAACCGGTTTCTATTCTATGGGAGCCCACTATCTTCTTGCCACGTCACCCCAACGCACTCAAACTGGAAGCGTTAGACCGCGCCGGGCACATTTTGGGTACACAAACGGTATATAGTGTAGGTGGTGGCGAAATCCGCACCGATGAGAATTTTGACGCGCCTCGTCAGTCGGTTTATTCTTTGCGTTCCATGGAAGAAATTTTAGAATATACGTCCCAACATAAAATGTTACTGTGGCAATACGTGGAAGAATGCGAAGGGACCGAAATTTGGGATTATTTGAAAACCGTTTGGACGGCCATGCAAGATACGATAAACCGCGGCCTACAAAAACAAGGCGTACTGCCCGGCTCGCTCAATTTGGAACGCAAAGCCCGCCGCTACTTATACAAAGCCGAAACTTCTCCACGCTACGTGCGGCGCATGAACAATCTGTTTGCTTATGCGCTTGCCTGCGCCGAAGAAAACGCCTCTGGCGGCCAAGTAGTAACGGCTCCCACGTGCGGCTCGTGCGGCATTGTGCCGGCGGTGTGCCGATTACTTAAAGAAATTTACGAATTTGACGACAACGTGATTTTGCACGCGCTCGCAACGGCTGGGCTTATGGGTAATTTAGCCAAAACCAATGCGTCCATTTCCGGCGCGGAAGTCGGGTGCCAGGGAGAAGTGGGCGTTGCGTGTGCCATGGCCGCGGCGGCCTCGTGCCAATTGGAAGGCGGCGACAATCGCCGTATCGCCTACGCCGCCGAAATGGGTTTGGAACACCACCTTGGGCTCACGTGCGACCCGGTAGACGGGCTTGTGCAAATCCCGTGTATCGAGCGCAATGCGCTGGCGGCCTCGCGCGCGCTGGACTGCGCGACGTATGCACTGATGTCCGACGGAGACAACCGCGTTTCCTACGATGATGTGTTAGCAACTATGATGCAAACCGGCCTAGATATGCACCACGACTACCGCGAAACTTCCCGCGGGGGTCTGGCGCGGTTTTTCAAGAAACATTGGCTCAAGGTGAAACGCAAAACAAAAACTTTTGCCCGTCACCACCGTCGGAAAAAATAAAGCGGCGAACCGTTAGGATCTCGTTTTGATAAAGAGTTTTAACAAATAAAAAGCAAGGAGTAACAAACATGAAACACAAACAAGCCTTTACACTGATTGAACTATTAGTAGTCGTACTTATTATCGGCATTTTGGCGGCGGTAGCACTCCCGCAATACCAGAAAGCGGTAGAAAAAAGCCGTGCCACACAAGCTTTGACGTTACTCAAAGCCGTTGGGCAAGCGCAGGAGACCTACAAATTGGCCAATGGAAATTATGCCACCTCTTTTGATGAACTGGATATAGATATTCCGTGGACAGGAAATGCAAAATGGCTAACGGCGGATTCATATATCAATGCATCCCGTTCCAATGCGGATTGGTCTTTACAGTTAGTTTCTTGGGAAGGATATAGCGCTATTTATATGGGACGCATTTCCGGAAAGTACGCGGGAGTGGGTTTTATTTACTGGGCTCAAAACGCTTCATCCCCTGCCAGTGAACACACCATCTCTTGTGCAGAACGGAAAGCATCCGGAGTTGTTTACAGCGGAGAAGAGGGAAGTTTCTGCGGAAAAGTCTTCCCCGTATCCGGGAAAAATTATCAGGACAGTGCCGTAACTTCTTGGAAATTATAATGTGGCGTTTAATGTAGTTGCACTTTATTCATCATATCGTACATGATGATACTGGCCGCGGCCGATGCGTTTAAACTGTCCACCCCACCTAACTGTCTTTGCTCAATAGAAATAATTTCGTCGCAGTGTTCGGCCGTTTTTTCGCGGATACCGAACCCTTCCGAACCGATGACCAAAACAGCCGGTGAATTGTATTGCATTTTGTGAATCGGTTTGCCGGCCATATCGGCACCGTAAATCCAAAAACCTTCTTCTTTAAGGTCATTGAGTGCCGCCGATAAATTGGCTACTTCCACAATGTTGATGTTTTCAATCGCACCGCACGCTACTTTGTACACCGCAGGCGTAATTCCTACGGTCCGACGGTTGGGTAAAATAATTGTAGAAAAACCCAAACACGCCGCACTGCGGATAATGGCTCCCAGATTTTGCGGATCCGTCATTTCGTCCACGGCCAGCCACAAATCTTTTTTATTGCCGTCGCTTTCGTAAATAGCATTAGAAAGTTTCATCAGTTTGACGGGTTGGATTTTAGCCATAACCCCTTGGTGGTTAGCGTTGTGAGTCAATCGATCCAATGTTTTTACGTCAATACGGTCAATTTTTACGTTGGCACGTTTGGCCATACGGATGATATCTTCCACCGCACGATGCCCGGCTTTTCCGTCGGACACGTACAGTTGGGTTACGTTACGCTTTTTACTGCGCAAGGCCTCCTGTACCGGATGAATTCCATAGATGATATCTAAATTATTTTCGTTCATAAAACACCTCTCAACCGATTTCGCGCGAACCGAAACTCATACCCACTTCCAGGGCAGCTTTCACTTCAGCCCCGTGCGGGTCCACCCGTTTTAAATTGGCAATGGCATCGGCAATTTTCACTTCGTCCATAGCAAAGTTGTGGAAAGCCGCCATAAACCCAAATTTCCCTTCCACTATCATATCCAGGGCTTTAGCACCATAGAGTGTAGAAAGCCAACGGTCAAAAGCCGTAGGCGTACCGCCACGTTGGGTGTGGCCAAGCACGCACGCACGTGATTCAATACCCGTTTTACCTTCAATCATTTCGCTAAGTTTATTGGCGATTCCGCCCAAACGGATAGCGTCCGTACTGCCCGCCACCGTGCGTGCCACAGCCAGTTCGCCCTGTTCGTTTTTGGCACCCTCGGCGGCTACAACGATACTAAAGGTTTTGCCCTTGCTTTTACGGTTCAAAATATAATCTACAATCACGTCATTATTGTACGGGATTTCCGGAATAAGCACGATATCCCCCCCGCCGGCGATGGCTGAGCGCAAGGCAATCCAGCCCGCATAACGGCCCATAGTTTCCACAATCATCACACGATGGTGGGATTGCGCCGTGGTGTGCAAGCGGTCAATGGCTTCGGTGGCGATATGCAAGGCCGAGTCAAAACCGAATGTTTGGTCGGTGGCTGATAAATCATTATCAATCGTTTTGGGAACAGCCACAATCGGCATTCCCATTTCCACAAATTGTTGTGACATATGAAGCGTACCATCGCCGCCGATCGTGATAAGAGCATCTAACCCGTTGGCCTTAAAATTATGCATTACCACCGACGACATATTGCGCGGCGCTTCCGGCGTGCCAAACGGGGCTAACGTGTATTTAAACGGGTTAGCGATGTTGCTGGAACCTAAAATCGTACCGCCCAATGTTAAAATACCGGATACACTTTCGTTAGTAATCTTAATAAATTCGTTGCGAACAAGTCCGTCAAATCCATTCTTAAACCCAAGCACTTCTATACCGCGTTTAAGTGCATTTTTGCTGGCTGCACGCACAACCGCATTTAAACCGGGGCAATCGCCGCCGGCTGTTAAAATTCCAATACGTTTAATCGTCATATTTTTTCCTCTTAAATAATGCCTGCGCGCAAGTCGCGCACACGTTGAGCCACGCGGTCAATTACCCATTCGGGCGTAGACGCACCGGCCGTAATAAAAATTTTTTCCGCTTGCAGGACTTGTTTTTCATCCACTTCTCCTTCCGTTTCCACGTGTTGCACCGCGGACGAAAGTTCCTTGCATAACACTGCCAAACGTGCCGTGTTGGCGCTGTGCTTCCCGCCGACAACAATTACTAAATCGGCACTGCGGGCACATTCAATGGTTTCTTTTTGACGCTCTTTGGTTGGTTGGCAAATGGTGTTGGAAATTTGGCAAACGTCTGCGTGTTTTTTTACTTCTTCGGCGGTTTCATAAAATACGCTTTCTTTCTGCGTGGTTTGCGATACAACATTCACTTTATCAAAATGGGGCAACAAGCGGGCTTCTTGTGGGCCGGATACGACGGTTCCTTTGCCTTGGGTATACCCCATTAGCCCAATTACTTCGGCATGGTCGCTATCGCCCACAATAACGGTATGATATGATTTGGCCGCAAACTCGGCAATAATGTTTTGGGCGTGTTTGACCAGCGGACAGGTGGCATCCACCACATCCATACCGCTATGTTCAATTTCGTGCTGGAACTGCGGGGTAATACCATGCGCACGGATAACCAGCACGCCAGATTTATCGGTCGCCTGCAACGGGGAGTCTATCGCCGTGATCTGTTTAGCACTAAGCATATCGGTGACCTGTTTATTATGAATCAAAGGCCCGATAGTATAGACCGGTTTTTTACCCGCCGCTTCCAATTCCAATACTTTTTCAATCGCACGCTTGACGCCGGGGCAAAAGCCCGCGCGCTTGGCGACGATGACGTTTTTATCCTGCGTATTCATATTTATATTATAGAAAAAACAGCGCGAAGCCGTACGCGGTTTCACGCTGTTTGTGAAAGTTGTACGCGTTATTTACCGTGCTTAGTTAACCACTGCACCCCGGGAATTTTTTTAAGGAATTGGTGCTTAAATGTACTCCACCGAGTACGCCACCGCCGCAGAAACAGCACTTGTTTGCTTAGCCCGTCCGGCATGTGGGCTGCTTCTTGATACATCCGCACAAAACGTTCCAGTTCGGCCAGCTCGTGAAGTAATTGCATGAGATTGAGCCGTTGCATTAAACCGTGCACCGGTTGATCCGAAAAGCGGAAACGGTTGATATCAATAAGCCAGAAAATAAATTTATCTTCGGAACGAGTATATAAAACATTATTCAAAATATAATCGCGGTGCATGAGCCCTTTGGCATGCAAATCGGCGGTATATTGGGCAAAAGCGCGTAGTAATTTTTCATCGGTTTTATCTTGCGCAACGGTATGCATACCCTCTAAAAATTCTCCAACGGAATACGACTGGGCAATAAGCCCGTTGTCGCGCACGACGATATACCCCCATTGCTGAGGTGTTTGAAAGCCGCGGCGTGCAATTTCGCGGGCGTTATCGTAGGTGCGTTTGGCTTTGCACGTGCGCAAACCACAGGAGTATAAGATGCGATTAAAAAACGGCGGAATGCTATATTTTTTGACACATACCGTGCGACCGTCTACCGTAAAATTTTTGATTTCGTTGCGGCCTTTATAAATAGTTTCTCCTTCCCGGTCAAAAATTTCCGGCAAATGTGCCAAAAAACCTTTGGGCAAAGGAGAATTTTCAGATTCTACGATTTCAAGTTTAGTTGTCATAACAGGGGATCTCAAAACTTTCAAACAGATGTTTAAAAATTGATATCTTATTATATCAAATTTTTCCGTCTGAAAAATAGGCGGCTCCTCTGTTTACGAGGGCCGCCCAAAGATAACTAAACCGGCGCTGCTTAGCGTACGAAATTTGTGGCAATAAAATCTTCCCGCTCCGGCACGCCGTAGGCCTCTTTGCCTAGTGCAATGGACTTCATTAAAAAAGCCATGTGGCGCGCCAGCGTACGCATAATTTGCATTCCCTCCTCGTCTTGTAGGACTTCGCCGGGCTTTTGGCCGTGGGCGCAGTTCCAGTACTGGCTGGTGGCAATAGGCATACCGCTAATCATAAAGTATTTATTGAGTTGGTCAAAAGCCGTAGAAAGCCCGCCGCGCCGACCGACCGTAAGAGCCGCCCCGACCTTCATGGCCTTGTCAAACTGAGTACTGAAAAATAACCGGTCCAACACGGCAGAGAGCGTAGCGTTGGGAGCCGCATAATATACCGGGCTGGCAACAACTAATCCGTCCGCCCGTTTGAATTTGGAGGCAATTTTGTTGACGATATCATCAAATACACATTTACCCAGTTTGGCACAACCGTAGCACGCCGTACACCCGTGTACGTTTTGACTGCCCACTTGGATAATTTCCGTTTTGATATTTTCTTGTTCAAAAATGGCTTCCAGTTGCCCCAGGGCCAGCGCCGTATTTCCGTTGGTATGCGGACTGCCGTTCAGCATCAGTACTTTCATAAAAACCTCCTCAATGTGTCTAAATTGTAGCAAGAAAAAAGTAAAAAAGGCAAGCAGAAAAACTATTATTTTTTAAGGTTTTTGCCAAATTTAGTTTACTTTTAGCGCAAAAAATTATAGAACAGATTATAGAACAAAAAAATAAGTAATACAGGAGCGCGTATGAAATCCCTACACCCTAAACAAGAAAAACTGTTGGAAATTTTAAAGACACATGTTATGGATCCGCTTACGATGGAAGAATTGGCCGAACAACTGAATGTAAGCGCCAAGAGCGTAGTTTTTCACCATATTAAACAATTGGAAAAGAAGGGCTATTTAAAACGTAATCCGGCCAATCCGCGTGATTATATGATTTTAAAAGACCCGGAAACAAACGTGATTTATTTGAAAATGTATGGCATGGCTAAGTGCGGGCCGGAGGGAACTATTTTGGACGGCACGCCCACGCGTATCGTGCCGGTAGATCCGAGCATGATTTATTTCCCGGCGTGTAAGGGGTTTATGGTGGAGGCCAAAGGCGATTCTATGGAAAACCTGATTTCGCCCAAAGATTGGTTGATTGTGGAACAAAACCACCAACCCAAAAATAAAGATGTAGTGGTTTGCGTCAATAACGGCGAAGTAATGGTCAAACGTTTTACGCGCGACGGGGAAAACGTAATTTTGCAATCGGAAAACCCCCATTACACACCGATTGTGGCAGATAAAACTTCTTTCCACGTAGAAGGAATTGTACGCAGTATTATCAAACGTAACTTTTCGTGTTAAAATCTTCCTGAAGTGTTGCCTTAGTGCTCGCTAAGGCAATTAGTCGTAACCTCAACCGGGGCTAGTTGACAAGACTAACCCCGGTTTTTATTAAAACAAATAGATGTATCATTGTTGTCTATCCGCCCGATAGCGAGCTGTTGCCGTTTCCGGCCGCCCCTTATATGCCGCTTATAAAAAGCGCCCAATCGGAAAAGAAAATGTATATGTTTGAGCCATTAGGCGAGTTTATACATTTTCCCGATTGGGCTGCTTTTTATGGCATCCTGGGGCGGCAAATCTTTTTGGTACTTTTTCTGTTTCCAG
>CACXER010000007.1 GCA_902766765.1 uncultured Elusimicrobium sp.
AGCGTTTGTACGTTCGTTACAAACCGACCCGGTGAATGCGGAAACATATATGTATTTGGTACAAATCGGCTTACTGGAAAACAACGTTGATGAGGCGCAAGCATGGTTGGATAAATTTCGGCAAGGTCCGGATGGGGTAAAGGAACAAGAATTTTTAACGCGTGCGGAAAATTATCCCCAAGCCAATATATTGCAACGGCAAATCAATGCCCGACGCGCGCAAAATGCCCGACGGGGAAAATAGCCGTTGCGCGCAAAGCCCCACAAGCCGCGTGCAAAAGTTATGCTTTTTTTGTAAAATATAAAAGTAGCGAAAAGATTTATTGCCAAGATAGCTCAGCTGGTAGAGCAATCGCTTCGTAAGCGATAGGTCCGGGGTTCGATCCCCCGTCTTGGCTGGAATTAAAAAAGCACCCATCAGGGTGCTTTTTTAATTTCACTCAAGACAGGGCACAAACTGCTTTGTGCCCGTGGGGGATCGAAGCCCGCAGCGATGTTTTTGTTTGAGCGCGCGTAAGCCGCGAAAGGCAAAAACCGCGAGGGCGGGCCCGGGTAAAAGCCCGCAAAGCCTTGCGGGCGTATCAATAAGCGTTGCCGAAGGCAAGGTTAATCCCGTTAGGGATTTAACCGTCAGGAAATTTATGCAGGGCGATCCCGAAAAAGTCCCTCTTTTTGTGAGCACTCAAGACAAGGCACAAACTACTTTGTGCCCGTGGATTGGTCAGTCTAAAAAGCCGCCCCTTGTATTCACAAGGGGCGGCATATTTCCAAATACAATTTCCGCTTATTTTCCGCTCGTAATTGCTCCCACCGGACAAACAAAACGGCATAATCCGCACCCGACACAACGAGTCTTATCCACCCGAATATATCCATCGTCCAAACGCAGCGCTTGGTGTTCCGATTCGCTACAAATCGTTACACACTTGCCGCAACGGCCGCAAACATCGTGTGCAATCTGCGGATAAGCCAGCGGGGTTTTTGGTAAATTCTCGTGCGTACAAAGCGTTGCAATGGCTTTGTCCTTCAAGGCGCGAACCTCACTGAATCCTTTTTCTTCCAAATAGGTGCTCAGTCCTTTTAACATCGGCCCGATTACCTTGTATCCATTGAGCATCACTTCCGTGCATACTTGCACCGCATCCGACCCCACTGCTATGTATTGCACGGCGTCTTCCCAGGACGAAATTCCCCCCATTCCCAAAATGGGCAATTTACTGGCTTGACGTATTTGGGCTACACACCGTAGTCCAATCGGTTTAACCATCGTGCCCGAACAACCGCCGTAGGTGGTTTTTCCGTTGACGTTGAGTAGGGGTTTAAATGTATTTATATCTATCCCCATAAAACCTCGCACCGTATTGATAGCGGCCAAGCCGTCCGCATTTGCACTTTCTACGGCACGGGCAATACGGGCAATATCGGAAACATTGGGAGATAATTTTACAAACACCGGTTTTTGGGCCACTTCTTTTACCCATTTAGTAATTTGCGCCGACACTTCCGCATCCGTACCGATAGCCATACCAATGCCTTTTTCCGGCATCCCGTGCGGACATGAAAAATTCAATTCAAACGCATCTGCCGGCGTGTTGTTAATCGTTTTAACCAAATCTTGCCACGCGTCTTTATTGACAGGGGCCATAATGCTGGCAATAATCACTTTGTGCGGATATTTTTGTTTCAAGAATTTAATTCCCTCACACCAGTATTTGACCGTTTGGTGGCTGAGCAACTCTATATTTTGAAACCCGATAATTCGTTTTCTATCATGCAACACCGCATAACGCGGGCTGGCTTCATTCATTTCTAAATCATCGGGCGTAATGGTTTTAAGTACGGCTCCCCCCCAACCCATTTCAAAGGATTTATCAATGCTTTCTATCAAGGCCGTCGGCGGAGCCGAAGCGAGCAAGAACGGATTTTCAAAATCAATCCCTAAAAAAGATGTATGTAAGTTGGCTGTCATAAAAAACCTCTCTATTAAAAGTCTTTTTCATTCTAGCAAAATTTTCACCCGGGTATTAAATGATTTTGTATTTTAGCCAATTTTTGCTATACTATGGTTAGCAGTAGGATCTTTTATATAGGGAGAAATGTATGAAAAACCAATACGGTTTTACCTTGATTGAATTGTTAGTAGTTGTGTTGATTATCGGTATTTTAACGGCCGTTGCTCTGCCTCAATATACAACGGCGGTAGAGAAATCGCGCGCCGCCGAGGCCCTCACGCTGATGAGTGCCGTGGCCGGGGCTGCTGAACGTTACCGCTTGCAAAAAGATGTTTGGCCGAATTCTTTTGCCAAATTAGATTTGGAAGTACCCGTACGGAACGATGGCAAACCTGGCGGTAAAAGTTTTATTATTTCCATGGGAGACGATGCCAGTGACTCCAATCGGTTTGTAGTTGTAGCTGAACGGGATATCAACAATGCTAAATATGTACTTAAAACCATCATTACCGAAAACGGAAACGGTTCCTTTTCACAAAACCGTATTTGCACGGAAGAAACATCGTTTGACAGCGGCAAAGTAGACGCTCCGGGTGACGCACAAGCCAAAAAATACTGTGATGCTGTAACAAACGGTGCAGAAAATGTAGATGGAAACGGTAACCTAGCCGGCTTCTAACCTTTGTTATTCTGCAACAAAAGCGGAACTTGTAAAAGTTCCGCTTTTTTTTATGTAAAGAGGGCCCAGACGAATCTAGGTCCTAAGGCCCTGGAATTTTCTATCGTTTCTCTTAAACTAACTATATGGGAGGCCCGTTATGAAACGTTTTTTAGTGTATATTTTTCTTGCCTTTATGGCAGTTCCCTCATTACACGCCACTGTTTTCTTGGTGGGACGTAACATTGCGATTTCTCCCGGGAAATCCGAGGACTCTCTCATGCTCAAAGACATGGGGCACTCGTACCTTGTGATTGTACCCGACTCACCCGAAAAAGTGAAACAGGTCTCTCCGCTCTATGCCCAATGGGAAAAAGAAATCGGTTGCGGCAAACGCGGCGTCATTATCGGCGCATACCCGGAAGATAATGTCAGTTTACTTAAGGCCTCTTTACAAGCCCAAATCAATGCGACACGGGAAGATGTACCCACACAATCGTTCTTATGCGGCACGCAAGATAAAAAAACCGTGTGGAATTTTACCGGCGGCCCCGTTAAGTCTAATTTAGCGGAAGAAGAATTCATCCGCCGCCTCTTACTCAATGTGCAAAGATACATCACGGTCACCAAAGAGCATCCGATAGATTACCATGCGCTGCGCTCGGTGGCAGAGAGAACCAAAAATCCAGAAGCGACCTGGGCACAAAATTGTAATGCTTTCGCGTTCTCGCTGTTAGTTTATAGCGGGGTAAATGAAATCCCGACGATATCCACTCGTCATCGCGCCATGCCGGGGCATCATCGTTTATTACCGGACACCCTGTTCTATACATTCCCCCCAACCTCGGGAATATTAGAGAAGTTGCGCACGGAAAAATCTACTTTTCCTCACGTGCTCAACCGAATTATACGCAGTATTCGCTGTCAGTTACAGCGTTGAGCATCTACGCAAAGGCAATAATGCACCAATAAGGCACGGGCATTTTGGTCGTTGACGCCGGTATCTTTATAATCAAAAGCAATCCGGCAGGCGGGGAGGTTACTTGGTTTGTTTAAGTTTATCCCGCACGCAGTGAGCAGACATCCGCCCCACAGCATCAGTAATATCCTGTGCACGTGAAATTTCCTTGATTTCCTGTTTGAGTGCGGCCAGTCGCTCGGCTTTCTTTCCGTCCTGCCGGACGAAATACACTAGCACTCCTAACAAGCCGCACCCAACAAGCAGTCCAAAAACTGTTTCCATTATTTAACCAGTTTCCCGTCGGGATTAAATAAAGACAAGGCCGCTAAAAGGTTAATAATCTTCGCCAGCACATTGTCGTCTTTTTGCGTGGGCGTCAGTTTTACAATGATAGACGCCACGGTTACTACACCGCCGATAACGGCTAAAATATCTTTCCAATTACTATGTATCCACTCCATACTTATTTCTCCTTTATTTCGATGTGCGGCCAATCTTTTAGATGGGCCCATTTGCCCCCATACACAAATTCACTTGTAATGATTCCCTCGGCCCGTAATATATTTGCCACCGTATCAAACCGGATAAGCATTTCGTTAAACCGGCTGATGTTCTGCCAATCAATCGGATACGGGGCTATATCTACGGCAAGGGATGGAATTTTGTTGTGCGCCGAATGCGGATAACGTACTTTACTCGTACCTTGCTTGTATGCGGCATTTTGTGCTTGTTCCCCCCGGCGTCCTTCCAACACCGAAAAATCATACTGCTTGATGAGTTCGTTGCAAACGGATTGCAAGTCCGGGTGGCACGTAGCCAAACGAGCCAAACTCGTTTTACTGAATTTCGGCATTATGTTGCTCCTGCACTTCGGCCAAGGTTTCAAGCCGGATAATCCGACGGTCAAAGTTATTATGCTTTTCCACTTTTTTATCTAGCCGTGCTATATCCCGCCGGATGGCTTTGAGTTCAAACCACACAAACCCCGCCATAAAGGTGAGATACAGCACTTCTTTCCACGAGAGTCCCATATCTGCCGGTATCATTTATAACTCCTCTAAGGCGTGCCGAATTTTTTCGGCTTGTTGTTCCAGTTCCGTCAGTTTGGCAGTATCTTTTTCCGTAGAAGTTCCCGCCTGAATAGCACGCATAGAACGGATGGCCTTTAAGTCTATTTCGTCTAACTGTTGGATAAGTTCTTCTTTGTGCGCTCGTTTTTGTTGCTCGGCTTTTTCTTCTTCGGTGTGTCCCCACGCTTCAAGAGCGGCTTGTGTTTCTTTGATTTCATAACCGTTTTGGTGGTTTTGCTCCACAATAAACTCAAGTCTTTGTGCATCGGTATAAGGTTTATTTAATGTTGCTTTGATTTCCATAATTCCCCCTTAACTCAAACTGATATATCCGCAAGTCCTCCAAAATTTATATCCTACTGTATCGCCTGCCCATAACTCAAAATAAGTAGATGTAACAGCACCCCTCACGCCAACGGCCGCATACCCCGCCGCCACTTCTGTAGAAGAATTAAGGGTGATTTGTATGTTATAGTTAGCATTGGCATACGGTTTCAAAAAATAAACTTGTAAATAACTACCTGTAACAACTCCGCCTTGCTCACACCAGCCGTCGGAATATACCCGATACCACGAAGTACCGTTTGAATAAGTTTCTGTAATTACGGTAGGTGTATCCGTTAAATCTTCGTACGAACCGCTTGTTGCCACCATAGAAAGTGCTCCCGGTTGCAAGGCGGTAGCCCCCGCCGCCGCCCCGGCGCGAATGGTAGCCAAGTCGGCAATAACATCCTGTTTAGCCGCCAACCCCGTCGTCAGAGAGGAATTCGTGGCATAATCGCCGGCCTCTTGTTTGCCGGCCAGGGCAGTTTGCAAAGCAGTAATATTATTTTTGTTCGTTTCAATTTGTGCGATATCCACATTGAATGGACTGCCGATGGAGGCCATTTGTTCGCGTGTAGCACCGGAATTGAGTGCATCTACTTGCGCTGCGGTCAGTTCCGTCTGCGCTTCCGTAAGCGATTGGGCAGAAACCGGATATTTCATGCAACGGTCCACCCGTTCTGAAAGTTCTTGGATGAGATACGTGAGTTTATCGTACCCTTGTTCGAGAACTTCTGCATCTAATTCGCCTTGACGCAGTAAATCAATTCCTTGCGTGAGCGGCGTACACCGCACTAACGTAATAAGCCACCCGGTGGCCAACGGTTCCATCTCACTATCTAGAGTGGGATAGGTCAATATATGCGAAGTTTCATCAAACTCGTAATTAGATTCCACTTCACTCTGTACCCCTTGCGGCGACGTGATAAATATACGAATATCCTGGAGCGAAGATACCGGAAAATCCACGCTCCACTCGCGAGCCAGTCCGTTACCGCTATAAACACATTTTGTCAGTTGCGTAGAAACAGTCATTTTTTCTCCTAACAATCTAATAAGGTTTTAATTTGTTGCCAACGTGCAAGACGTCCTTTATTATCCGGCGCCCCACACAATACCGCATAAGAAACGCGGGTAATATCTTGCGTACTAAAGCCATGTGTATTCATCCACGTTTGGATACCGCAACAAAGCCATTGTTCTGCCGGGAAATTTTCCCCGCTTTGGCGAGCCTGCTGGGCTGATTTCAACCGGAAGTAATCCCGCGCATTGCACCACCCTTTATCCAATGCTTTTTCCGCATCAGTATCCTCTTGAAAATAATGATTTACGAACCAATTTTGTTGGGCCGGAGTAGCCGGTAGGTCCTGTAGTTGCATGGCTTTTTCAGCCGCCGCTAATTGTGAAGTATCTAATACAGTTTGCGACGTTAAAAGTTTCCGTTGCATTTGCACGGTATCGGCGTGTGCTAATCGTGAAAACACATCTGCTTGTGCGGCAGCCGATTGGCGTTGTTGTTGTGCGGCCAGACGGTTTATTTCTTCCGCAATCGGTTGCCGCAATTCCTCACCCACATCTTGCAGGTGGGACGTGGCTTGTTGTTTGGCGAGCGTCACGTTGGAATCACTTTCCTGCCAAACACGTTGCCATAAACGAGAAGCCGTGTCATGTACCGCCTGTTGCTGCACTTGTTGTGCGCAGCGTTGGCGTACTGCATCAGATAAGTAGGAACCTTGCGCGTGCAACACTTGCTGAGCCGTGTGCCAATCTCCCCCCGCCAGCGAACGGGAAATATGTTGCGCCACTGTTTGTGCACGCAAGCGTTTGCCTGCCTGGACAGATTGTTCTTCGCTAATACCACTCTGTTGCAAATGCGCCTGATAGACCGGCAGTTGTACCGATAAATATGTTTCTAACGCCGCATTATCCGCCGTTAAAACACCTACTTGTTTGGTCCAAGCGGCTTCTTGATCCAGTTGCGCAAGTTGTTGTTGGTGTTGCTGTTTTTCCTCTTCGCGCTTGGCACTATCGCGCAAGGCAGCATAGTCCCAGGCGGCCGGTGTATCAACGGCTGATTTTTCCAAATGTGAAACGGCAAATTGGTCTAAAAAACCACTGGACACTGTACCGGTTTTACTGACTTGCTTTTGCACTTCCTGTGCGAGTGTATGACGCACCTCTTCCGGGTTATATGGGGATACTGTTGCCTGAGGGGTGAACGTCTGTTCCGTCGGTAAAAGATGCGATGTAACAGGTACTGTTGGCATATTAAAAACCTCCTAATACATTGTGAATCAGGGAACTTACCGTCATTCCGAATGACCCCTTATTGGCGGCTTTGCGTTTTGCCAACGCCGAGGCTTGTAAGGCTTGAATATACTGTTCGGTTTCTTTATTATTTTCATACACAGCCGCCTGTAATTCATTGGCCAATTGTCGCTCTTCCAAGAGAGATTGAAAGCGGCTGTTGTTTAATAGATACTGTACCGTAGCCGAATCTTGCCGCAATCCCGAGGCCGCCAACTGTGCCCGTTGCGTGGCTTGAGTTTGCAACTGCGTTTGATACAACCCGCGGGATTTCTCCGCCGCCGAAGTCAACAAGTATGTATTTTTCGCCGAGTTTTGCGCCGCAGCGAGGGCGGCTTGATAAACATCATTATCGGCCTGATCATGCAACGTGTTGCGGGTGCGTCGTTTCTGTGATAAGGCCTGTAAGAAGGTCGTCAATCCCTTCTCTATTTCTTCTAAGGTTTCTCCCATAGTTCCTCCTAACTAATAAAAATAAAATTTGGAAGTTTTCTCTTTTAAAAAGGTATAATGAAAAAAACTACTATCAAGGAGACAATATGTTTGGACTAATTATTTTTGTACTGTTGGTTATCGCCATTACGTATGGCCTGTTTTTCCTGATTTTTAAGGGGATTTGGTTGTTATGCAAAAAGCATAAAAACCTGTGGCCGCTTGTATTGGCCGGTATTAGCACCATCGTCACCATGTTGGCGCTTGCGGCTCTGACCGCTTGGGGTGTAATGCTGATTTTAGCCCCTTTTCTTCCGATGAAACAACGCTGGGAAGAACACCCTCAACCCATTTACGGTTTACACGCTTATACCGACCCGGCTTATCATTTCACGTTGCAACTTCCCGACGGGATGGACTACTCAGAATGGATTGATTTCGACGGCTATTCCGTTAAATTGGGCTTCAATACCAACTTGGTAAAAAAAGATCAAGCGGGAAAAGGAATCACCGGCCCGTTACTTTTTTCTCTTATCATCCGCCAGAGCAAACAAGTCAATCCGGCCAGTCCGTTTAGCGTGTTAGAAAAGGAATTACTCACACAAGAATCCCAACGCCGGTTAACCTTGCAAGAACATCGGGAAATAGACATCAACGGATATCCGGGCTATTATGCCTCGGGAATATCCCATACCAACCGCGGTAACGTACCGTTATGGTTACAAGCCGTGTATCAAAATGGTGTCATTGTGTACGTCGTCTCTTCCGAAATCAATAACGGAAACGCGTCTTCGACAAGTGATGCTCGAACATTGGCCACCAGTTTGCAACCGGCCTTAGCCCCGTTACTTACGGAGTCGGCAGGCAACTAATCTATTGGCTAGATAAGGCGGACTTGCTTAAAGGCAGGTCCGCCTTTTTTGTGGGGATTACGCCACCCGGCACAAGAGTGCCAAGAGCGTAATGGGTAGAGGATCCGTTTGCGTTAGTACTAAAGACGGCCCTAAACGATGCGTTCCGGATAACGTTAAAACATAGTTTTCCGTCTGTAACGCAAGCGGTGTATTATAAGGTTCGCTACGGCGTTGGATAATTTCTTCCCCAGTTTCTTCGGCGGTAGAAACAACTCCTCCGCGACTATCGGCCAGTTGTACGGTAACAGATACGATACGCTTTTTCTGGTCGGAAGAAAATCCGTTTTCCGACGCAAACACAACCGGCAATGTTTCCAGCCGGGCTTGATAGGCAAGACCCACATGCACACAATTTACCGCATGCGGTAACGTAATACTCCCTTGACTAACCGTCCTGTTTTCCAACGGATTTCCGTCGGCTAATACGTTCACGCTACGCCCTTCCAAATGCGTCAGCCCCGTTACTTGGCTAAAAGGCGTATCTGATCGCTTTGTCACACAGGCATCTAAAAAGATTTGGTCTTGCGGCAATTTACTGGATAACCGGGGTAACAACTTTTCAATCAAATACGCGCCATTGCGTTCCACGACCAACCAAATTTCGTCGTAACCGCGGTTGGGAATTGTACACACACTGCAAAATTTTCCTTGCGTCGTATGATGCGTCCAGGCACATACATTTTGTTCGGGCACATAGGTGAGCGAAGCCAACACTCCGTCGGCAAGAACACACCATACTAAATTATCGGGTTCTTGTTGGTAACAAATTTCCCGAATCTCATTATTATGAAATAAGTGTTTAGCGCACAACGTAAGGTCTTCGCCGATATATGACGTGGAACGGTAATCGTAATAAAAATCCCGTAACGATCCGCCGCGTGCTTGTACGTAAAGAGCACGGTTGCCCACCATAATAACGCCGCAACGGCTTGCCCCGCGCTCACTTTGTTGCTGGATTTGCAAATTGTACGGTGTCAACGCACCGGAAGAAGACAGTGTCCACTCGCTTCCGGCGGTAAATATCATCAGCCGCCCCGCCACGGCCACATGACAAATAGCATTTAATTTCTTGCCGGATAATTTAACACTCAACGCATCGCTGTCCAACAATCCGGCGCGCGCATGGCCAAAATCACTATAGGCACCCGTTTTAGAAAACCATACGGTTTGCGGTTCGGCCGTCGTACCGGCAAGCCCCAAACGGTCTTGGTAAAAAAATACGCACACTGGGTATCCGTTTTTAGGGCTGAACGACCCCTCTGCCCAATTATCCGTCCAATCGGTCGCCCCGTACGGTCGTTCCAGCGATACTTTTACTTGGCGCGCATTGATAAAATCCGTTACGATCGCAATACCCTCCTGCACAAAAGCCGCCGCCGATAATTCATACCCGGCTTGTCCGGTAATGTCGGTAGCACGTAATCGTAAATAGTAAATTTTTCCAATATCTTCCAGTGTACCGAAATCCACAATATTATCGTCGTTAGAGGTACGGCTATAGTGGCGCACGGCCTGCCAGGTTGTGCCTAAATCTTCCGATTTTTCCAACACAACGGTTCCCGTCCACGTGCCGGAAGTTTGCAAACGCCAATCGGAACCGGATTTTATCACGTTGGAAATTCCCTCATACCCTACGCTGCCCGTCTGGTATTGGCTTTCAATCGGGTGGGTGACACTAAACCGCCCGCCTACGTTTAACGGAGAAAATAAATCAAAATTACTTTCCAACAAATACGTTAAATCCCCTACGGCTACCGTTCCTCCTTCGTTGACACCCCCGTTCAACGTTTCCTCTATAGCAAAACTGGGGTTTTGAGCAAAACTCAGACGATACGTCAACTTGAAGGTCGCACCGTTCCAATCTCCTCCGGTGGCCGCGGGCGAGGTAATTTTCAGCACTCCCCCCAAATTGACCGCCGTCAACCCTTGCGAACCATAGCGCGTATTGAAACTGGATACCAGTTGATTGAGGTCCAACCCGTAATTGTCCGGCATAAAAAACTGTTCGTTATTAAAGTACCCAAATACAATGTAACGGCTATCCGTTACCGGAGAAACACTGAGCGAGGCCGCCACCCCTTCTACTTCCATAGTGTCTTGCGTAGTCGTAATGCGTAGTTGCCGGGAAGATTGGGTATTGGCCAGTTGAAACGGCCCAAAGTGAATAGGATATTCCGCCAACGTAAACCGCCCCGCCGACACACGCGACAAACAATACACGGGATGAGCCGGATGGGCCAAAAACAGTTGTTGGTCATACTGGGCAAACGAAATAACGGCCACCTCCGCCGCCGTATACGGGGAAACAATCTCGTACGGAGCGGCATTATCCGCCAATACCTGTCCCGCCGACGTATAGACCCGGATATACTGGTTTCCAAACTCCAGCACATACGCTTCGTCTTCTCCGATTACAAACGGAATCAACCGGCACGGCTGATTAGTTTTGGCTGTTCCCATATAGGCCGTGCCCGGTCGGTTGGACGCGCCCCCTTGCGGATGAACAAAAAAGTTACAGGCACTTTTGACCCAAGACGTATACGCGGCACTATCTATCCGCGCGGCTAATGCCGGGCTGACTTCCCCCCCGGCAAAAGAAGGTTGAACATGACGTGAAAACATTAGCGAACCTCCGTAAAAGCATCGGGGGTATTGCCCGGCGTGAACGATTCCGAAGCGTTACTGCGGCGGGCTTCTTCTAAACTAAGCGTATATTTTTGCAATAACTGGGCGGCCAATTGCGTATCGGCCGTTAGAGATACCGCCAAATCACAGGCCAACGCCAAGGAAAAACTCTTGATAAACGCCGCATCAAACAGGTTTTCGTCGGTAATCCGACGGGTATATTCCCCATACGCCTGCTGGGAGGGAATTACCAATACCCGGCTATGTAAATCCGGGCGGAAAAATTCTTGAAACGGCAGCCGGGAACGGTTCGGGTCAAATACGCGCCGGATAAAAAGGGCTTCGACCGGGTACTTATAAACAAACCGCCCTTGTTCATTGGCTTGTTCTTCCAGCAGAGCCAAGGGCTCCGCCACTGCGGCAAAAGCCCAATTATGGGTACGCAAAACCTCATCCCGCACCGGAGCATAAAATAAATTTAACCGGCGCGCCTTTTCATTTTCCTGTTCCAAAGATGAAATGGGAGATTGGCCTAATTGTGCCAATGCCAAATTACAAATACTGATTTTTGATATCATTTTTATACTCCATTTTAATTTTATTTATTTTTTAAGATATTTTTTATATTTTAAAATATATTATTTTTAAAATTAAATTTAATTTTACTTATTTTTTAAGTATTTATTTTTTTAATGTTATTTTTAATAAAATATTTTTTATATAAAAATAATTTTAATTGTATTTTTAAAAATACTTAAAATTTAAGTACTTTTTATTTTCAATACATTTTTAAGCAAAATAAGAATTGATTTTGAAAAAGTAAAAAAGTATGCGTATTGTTTCCTATCATCCACTCACTTACGGCCCTGTGATTTTCATTATAAAATCCAAAAAACATACTCCTTTACTGGTTTCAAAAGGCATTTTCCCCCATTTTTACCCTGATTTTACGCAAAATCACGCATAGATACGGTTTTTGAAGTCTGGACTATGGGATTTATTCCCCAAAACAGGTTTATAAGCCCACCGGGCGGTACGAAGCCCGCCCGGATCAGGCCTATTTGCGGAGTCAGTGCATATCTACGGTATCGGTCAAGAAGCAAGAGACCTTTCCGGCCGTAGCGGTGCCGGTTACCGTATATTTTGCGCGCAAGTAGCGTTTGACCCCCGCGGGGATGGCTACCGCCAACAAGGATTTGTTAGCAGTCAGCGCGGCAGCCAAAAAATCGGCCGAAGCCAACTCTACTGCATCTGAAAAGTTGGAATTAGCGGCCGTTTCCAGGGCAACTTTCATACTGGTTAGACCCGCAAAGTCCACATCTACGCGGCAAAGGGCAAATAGAGCCCCGGGCACAAAATTCCCGGCCGCGGTTAAATCTACCACATTGGTAGAGGCCGCTGTGGTGGTAACGGCTTGTTTTTCGGATAATACACCATTTTGGTCAAGTAACATAATTCCCTCCTAGGCAACAATGGCTTCCGTATCGGTAATAGCGTCGCAGATATGTACCGGGATTTCGTTGAACGTCATAAGCGGGCGGGCGGTCAACTGATCCGGCGTATATTGGACGTTGGAGCGGCTGCTGGCGAGTTTACGCAAGGCCGCTTTGACGGTACGGTTCATATACCACACCGGCTTACCCATAGACAAACTTTGGATGCGTTCTTCTAAGTCACACATTTTGTCAATGAGGTCGCTGGGGATATTGGTCGTATCAATATTGCAGATACGTCCGGCGAAACGCCAATCTTGTACGGCTAGACCCAGTTTCCACTCAAAATATTCTTTGTAAGCCGGGTATTCGTTGCCGTTAGCGTCTACGTGATTGACGAGCCCATGGTCTACGCGTTGGATACCGGCCTTAGAGCCCTTGGGGAAGAAGGTAAACACCTTATCCGTATCCCATACCACGAGGTAGATAGACGAGTTTTTATTGGCGGTGCTGCTGCCCCCGTCAATAACGTTGCGGGAACTTTCCGCGCCGGAAAGTTCGCAATAGCGGGCGGCAAGTCCGGTAAAGCGTTCCGGGTTAGTCCCTACGTTTCCGTAGATAAGGTTTGTTGCCATGGTGTTAGACATACCGGCGATAATCGCACGGGATTGCCCGGTGCGTACGGCATCTACGTGGCCGCCTTTTTCCGCAACGAGTTTATCTACCACGGAATAAGCGGACAACGTACCATACGATTCCACTACCACTTTCGTAGTGGCTTTGGCAGGTTCAATGCCTTGGTAAGCACGGCGCCAGGTGCCTTCCGGGATACCGGTGCGTACGGCGTATTCGTGGCCGCTGTCTAAGGAACTTTCGCACACGAGGGCATCGCCAACGATATCGTTAGATTGGCTAAGCACTTCTGCAATGGCAAGTTCCTGACCCGACGGGTCAAATTGTTTGGCGTAATCAACTAAACTGTATTGTTTATCAGCAATAATTGCCATATTTTTCTCCTTTAATTTCTTTTTCCGTACAATGCTTCAGCGAAGGTTTTATCCTGCGGGGCAGACGGTATGCCGCCCGTGCTGGCGTCTTCGCTAATGGTACGTCCGATCCCGCTGAGCGTACGGATCACAACAGGATGATTTCCCAGCCCCGTTTCTTCCAGAAGTTGTCGCAATTCCGGGCCGCCAAATGTATCGGCGGCGCGAAGTGCAAAACCTATTTCCCGCTCTAATCCGGCCCCGTATAAGGCGCGGGTTTGGTGCGCCCACGCCACCGTTTGAGCCCTTTTTTCTTCTTGGGCTTGTTGGACGGTGCGTTTGGCAACGTCGTTGGAAAACGCTTGTAATTTTTCCACTTGTTCCGGAGCGAGTTTCCACTCGCTGGCCAAGTTCTTAAACGTTTCCAACTCCGCTACGTTAAACGGTGCTTTTTCGCAAGCGGCAGATGAGTCTGGGGATGCGGACGGCTGTTCCCGGGGACGGTCTTGGGGTGTTGTTTCCAAGCCCGGTGCGGCAGTATCGGGTACAGACGAAGCCGTTAAATCGGTATTTTCAAGCGCAGGTGAAGTAGTTTCAGACATGAGTGAGTTCCTCCGTTAGACGGTTGATTTCATTTTGTTCCGAGTTGACTTCGGAAACATATTCTCCCCGCATTTGTTGGTAAGCGGTGGGAGCGGCGTCCTCTATTTCAGACAGTAAGAACAGTCCAATACTTTGCTGTCCGCAATGAAACGCCGTCGCCGTAGAATCCCCCGGCACAAAACTGTGTTGGTGGACGCGGCACGCTTGCAACAAGCGCCACAGCACGCGGCGGCCTTGCGGTGTTTTTAAGACCGTTTGCAAGTCGGCAGTAGTACGTTTTTTAAGTTGTTTTTCGTTCATAGAATTCCCCTGGGAAAAGACGCACCCGGACTTGTCTTTCCCTCCCCCGCCAAACAGCGTGCTCCTATTTTAGACGCCTGTTTGTGCAAGGGTATGCAGTCAGTAGCGAAAGGGGTTACTTCTCGGGAGTTTCCCCCTCCGCCCGCACCGGGCCGTAACGCTTATAAGGACGCGCCCGAGTGCGGTTTTTTCCCTTTAGTTTTCCGAATGTTCCGGGGAACCGACGGCAGGGGTGTCCGCCGCTTGCGGGGAGGGCGCTACAGCGTCACTCCCCGCCGGGGGAATTTCCGCGGTGCTCTTTAAGAGCGTAGGGGCTACGCCCAGGGCATTTAGGCCTTCTTCCAGCGCGCAGTCGTAGTCTACGCGGCTAAGAAGTTCCGGTTTGGCCGCCGCCAGATTAGCGGCATAATTGAGCCCCTGCACGAGCGCGGATAATCCCGCCGCCTTCTGCGCTTGTGCGATGAGAGAAACATATTCTACTTTGAGCGGTAATCCCTGGATACTTTCCGGCGGTGTGGGCAATAATCCTTGCCGGGAAAGTAAATTAAACGCACGGTCAATAAGCGGGTCCAACAGTTCGTTTTTAAGCCGTTCCAGTACAGGCCCCAACACCAACATTTTTTCTTGGTGGCGTTCGGCCACTTCGGTCGCGGTCATACCGGTATAATTTTGTGCGGAAAGCGACAAAAACACGTCCGCAAAAAATTGTGAACGGATGAGCGTACGCACCGACTCAATCGCCGCTTCCAGCGCGTTTAAATCCGGCTGGACTTGATACGCCGGACGCACCGCCCCGTCAGCCGCACCGTTGTAGCGGGTAACGCCGCCGGGGAGCAGGTTGACTTCTCCTTGCACGTTGGCGGAAACCATGACGGGCGGATTCGTGCTTTTATCTAAGGCAACCAGTTTGGTTTTTTGCATTTTTTGAAGCATTTTCACGTCGCCCAAACACTTCCATCCCGGGCCTTTGCCGTACACATCAGATGCGTTTTTCACTTCCCACCGCGCGGCAATGACCGGAAATTCTTTATATCCTCCCCGACGTAACACGTGGCCATCTTCCAAGAAATACACGCTGGCAAAGGGCATATGTAAATTATCTTCAAAAAACGGCGCATGCTTAGCATTGGGCATAATCAAGTGAAATACTTTATGGTAACTACGTGCCAGTTCCTCTGCGGGGCGGGAAGTAATTTGCGTAGGCACGTGGTCCGCACCGAATTTTTCAATCAATTGTTCCCCCGTCATAAAAAACTCACGTCCGAACTGATTGATACGGCCTTTTTCATCGTTGCCCAAACAATATTCACCAACGGTAAACGGACGGCAAAAGATTCCTTTTTCGCGGTCTTCTTCTACCAAAAAGGCCGCCGTACCAAATACGGCAATTTCTTCATAAAACCCGTGTAAAACGCCGTAAACATTACTTTTGGCAAACACATCTTCCAACCGTTTTTTGACGTCAAATATCCATTCGCGCGCACCGGGCAATTGCATGAGGTCCGCAGGCGCCAAGGATAAATCAAACCAACTGCGCGACGGACTGGTAAGACCCGACATCATCCCCGCACACAATACTTCCACGGCCAAACACGGCGCGGAGTCCAGCAGTGTTTTGTGGTCAATGCGGCGACCTTGAGCGGGCGTTTGCCCGTCAAAGAAACCGCGGGTGGGAGCAAGATACGTTCCCAGTTCTTTCCAAACAGGCAGAAAAGTCGCTTGCCCGTTTTTGAGGGCGTCGTATTGACGCTTATAATTTTGTTGTAACTGTTTCATAATGTATAAAAGAGAAGCACAGAGGAAGAAAATTTACTACTATGTAGAAAACAAAAGGAGGGAATATATGGTGGGACTGATTGTGATTTTTGTTTTTGTGGTATTGATCGCCGTACCGGGGTTTTACATCATTACACGCAAGATGTTTCCCAAGAGCAGCAAACGCTCAACCTTGTGGATAACAATTTTGTTGACGGCTTTACTCGTGGCAGTGCTGGCGTGGGGAACGCTGACAAATCTGCCTATGTAGAAAACTAACAGGATATTTTTGTGCCAAACCGCCTGAAAAGGCGGTTTTTTACGCGCAAAAACCAATTACTGAAAATAAACTGCAAATTATTCGGGAAATAAAGGAAGTACTACTAAGATTTTATAATTATAGCATAAATGATGTATATTTGTCAAGTTCTAAGACGACAGAATTTTATAAAACTTCATATTCGCTGTTGGCAAATTCAGTATGACCGCGGGAAACTCCCGCACGCACAGGCGCCGCGAACGTGAGCGCGAGCGCATCGGCCAAATCGGGACTTTTGCCCGTACGCGCTTTGAGTTTTTCCTTCGGCTCTAACCGAAGCCGCCCGGCCGCATCGTAATCGTACGCGGTTTGGCATAAATCGGCTTTTAATTCAGCCACGTCGGGCAATGCACCGACCGATTTTATCCACGACGCCATTTCCCCCCACATCTCCGCACGTTTGTTGGCATATTGTCCGATTTTAAGCGGAGCACCGCCAAAGGGCACTTCGGTTACTGTAAAACCCAACTGGCGCAAGCGGTCAATTACCCCACCGCCGCACCCGGCATCTATAAAAACTCCGTCGGGGCGGAACGATTCTATTTCGTGCGCCACGTGCGCAGCCAACGCCATATTATCCACTTGTTTGAGTACCATAGGCGCAAACGCTTGTACCCCTTGCCGACGAAAAATTACACTGCGGTCATCGCCAAAACGCGCCGGATCTACGCCTAAGATTTTGGGCGAAAAACGCAGTTCGGCGGGCGCATAATGACGTTTGATAGCGGCAGAAATATCATCTATGGGAATTAAAATATTTTCCGCACTGGCTGTAAAATCACACAGATATTCCTGACGGAAAATGGTAGTGGGTGTTTGCGCTTGAATACGCGCCAATTCCTGCGCAGAAATCACCCCCGACTCGTCGGCACGAAAAACACCGCTCCACCAAACTGACGGTTCGGTTTTTGCTAACTTCTGTGCCTGATTGTACAGTTCGTAAAATGCGTTTTGGCCTTTGGGTGTGCCCATAAAAACCACCCATCCCTCACGTGACAAGAGCATCGGGCGGATAATTTCCGAAAACACACCGGGTTTAATTTGTGCATATTCGTCCAACACTACTCCATCGGCATACGTACCGCGCAACGCATCGGGATTGTCGGCTCCGCCTACCCAAATGCGCGCTCCGTTTGGCAATTTTACACACAGTTCCGTTTCGTTTACGTTTACGTCCGGTAGCGGCGCTGAGTAGCGTTTGAGATAGTCCCATGCAATCAGTTTGGCTTGTTTTAAGAAGGGCGCCACGTAAAAATAACGGGCGTGCGCGCGCGGATTTTGAAGCGCTTTTTTGAGAATATGATTGACGGCACAAACGGTTTTGCCCAACTGCCGGTGCGTAACGAGTACACAAAAGCGGTGTGTTTCCAACGCAGCGTGAATTTGCCTTTGCACCGGTCGCGGGTGGTAAGGAATTACAATATGTGTTTTCATTTTTCATCCCAAGAGATGGTAATGGGACCGACGGAAGAAGCATCGTCTTTGCCGTCTTTCCAGCCGAGTAAATTTTTAGCCGTAAATACCGCAAACGACGCGGAATAATTACCGCGCAAACTGTTTTGAATTAAAATGTTTCCTTGCAAATCACGTGCTTTTTGGGCGGCCTCGTGAAAGGCAGGATGTTTAACTTCCCAACCTTTTAACACTTCGCACGTTGTGCCGAGTTGCTTGGCAAACGCGGCAAAAGTGGGCAGTTCGGCGGCGGTTTCTACCAGGGAAACGGAACCGTCGCGCTTGGTTACTTCGGTTACGTGAAATGCAGGCACGTCAAAAAAAGCCAATAATCGCTCGCAAAATTCCGGCTGATATCGAAGTGCGGTAGATTTGGCAACGGCGTCGGCTGATTTTTTACGGGGCATTCTTCTCTCCAAACAAACGCGTCCCGTCTGGCGGGAGCACAATTCGGAAAGAAAAAAGGGAATAAAAAGGAAGATAAAAAATTACAAAGCCGAAGTTGGTGCTTTGTAACTATAAATATATTATAGCAAAAATTTGAATGGTTTGTCAAATTTCTCGATTTTCCTAAAATCAAAGGGCTTGATAAAATGTGCGGCAAGCACCCACCCATTTTTGACACCGCCATACGGCCAGGGGTCTTGCACGAGTTCACGCGCTTGGCATACGGTAGCGAAACAAGCATTATACAAGTAAATACTTACCTGCAAATACGGTTCCAGACATTGCGTCTGCAACCGCCCGGCCACCGCATACACCCTCGTTTCGAGGCACGCCGCACGTCGGAAAATAAAATTTTCCAAGGTAAGTTTTTGTGCGTAACTTTTAGACAAAGTTCCCCTCCCGCCTAGCGGGTATCCGTCCGCTGACACAAACAAAAAAGGGTTAATTACAAAATCTATTGTATGTACAAAAAGGGACTTCTTCCGTCGTGGGTAGCAAAGTTAGTCCGTGGACCTGTTTCCGTTTTCAAGTAGGTTGGTCAGCGCGGAGCGTTAACTTTGCTAACCCAAGCAACTTATTATTTAGTACAATAACTACATAGTTTTTGGCTAAAATTATGTAGTTCGCGCACGACAGAGTACGCCCGCCGCAGGCGCGGCAGCAGTCGTAGCAGTCCGACTTCTCCGTTTGAGATTTCCTATAGATGAGGATATTTCAAATGCGCTTGGCAAGATGAAAAACGATAAGTTGAGCCGTCTTTCACAATGTTAGTATAGTAAGTATTGTTAGCATTTGTCAAGTCTTTTTTACGCGTTTGTTTTTTACGAAAAATACCGTCCTATGAATAAATTTGAAAAGCAACTTGAAAAATGGAATAACGGCATACTGCGTGGAGCACAAGCCAAGTTAGCAAAGTGCTTGCAAGTTACCACAGCCACCGTGGCCTTGTGGGCCACCGGCAAGCGTCATCCCTCTAAGGGCTATGTTGCTCAAATGGCCCGATTGTTTGGCTTGGACGAACACAGCGTAGAACGGTTATTTACCCTCACAGATAAGTTACCGACCGGCAATCCCCGCCCGACAATCGGATGGGCGTTGCAGGATTCTAACGATACGACATTCCCGGCTCTACGCGGTGAGGAAAAAATGGTATCGCTACCTGTATTTTCCATCCTTCCGGCGACGTATCCTCATTTTTTATCAAGAGAAACAAATGGGTGGTGGACTATTCCCGTCGTGTGGGCACCCAAGGCCCGGTTCTTGTTCCGACTCCCCGGGAAAAACGACCCGGATAGATTACTCTTTGTAGAACCGAGCACAACGTGGCAAAAAGGAAAGATGATGCTAGGCAAACAGGCGCGTACTTATAAATTGTTTCGCGTAGAACAAAAGGGAAAACAGATCATCTTATACCCGGAAAAGGGGCCGGGTATACCCGCCCAACAGGCCACCTCTATCGGCGTGGTAACCCGATATTTTGGAAGAGTGAAATTTACCCCTTGATTTTTGCCAAAAAAGCATTATACTATCTATACCTGGAGGATGCGCAGAAAAATCTTTCCGGTTTGCTTGTTTTCGGTTTCGGCCGGAGGTAAGCAAGGTGGTAGGAACTGTGGCACTTTGTGATTGGAGCAGGCGCGAAGAGCGTAGCCCTGTTTGTGGGTGCGGCAGAAAATAAGAGTTCTTTGTTTTAGTGCGGTACGGCAGGACGGTGCGGATGCAGCGCCCGGTTCACAAGCCCTGAGCCCGTTACTTGAGGGTAATGGGAGTCCTCGGAGATATGGGCCGGAGCACCCCGCCTCAGGCAGTATGCGGCACAGCAAACTTCTTGACTGCGTGTTTTTTAGGTAAGAGAGTAGACATGAGAATGTTGGCTAACTGAGTCCCTGTGTTATAACAACGCGGGGGCTCTTTTTTTACCTATTGCAAAAACAAACGTACTTTGCTAAACTATCAAACAGCGTCCGGCAAAGGTGCTGTACCGAACGTCTTATTTTAATAAGGAATTAGATTTATGCCTACTAAAAAAACAAGTAAAGAAACGCTCACTGCAGCGGAATTAAAAGAAATTAAAAAACACCTTTTGAAACTTAAAGAAGAAGCGACCGCACGGTTGAAAAACAAAAAAGACATGGATATGCCCGAAGCCGAAGTGGGCGACCCCATTGACGACGCTACCCGCAGTCTAGATAAAGAAATTTTATTTGAACTTTCCGGTAACGCTCATAACACCATTGAGCAAATTGAAGCGGCGCTACGCAAAATGGATAAAGGCATTTACGGCACGTGTGAATATTGCCGTCAACCTATCCCCAAAAAACGCATTAAAGCGCTGCCGTTTGCGCGCTATTGCGTAAATTGCCAACACACCAACGAACACCGCCACGGATAATTCTATTCGCAAATTCGTTATTATTGACCGCCCGCTTTTACCTGCGGGCGGTCTTTTACTAACTCTTCCACCGTCACAAAAGCGAAAAAATCCTTGACAAACCAAAAAAAAAAAAACAATAATA
Source organism: uncultured Elusimicrobium sp. (assembly GCA_902766765.1). Lineage (GTDB taxonomy): Bacteria > Elusimicrobiota > Elusimicrobia > Elusimicrobiales > Elusimicrobiaceae > Avelusimicrobium. Next base: position 21,055 of record CACXER010000007.1, read on the forward strand.
AGGTGTTGGCAAAAATAACAAGGAGAACAACCATGAAAAACACAAAAGCATTTACGTTGATTGAATTACTTGTAGTCGTGCTTATTATCGGTATTTTGGCTGCAGTGGCCCTACCGCAATACCAAAAAGCGGTAAAAAAGGCCCGAATGACAGAATATATGTCTTACTTAGATATGTTCTACAAAGGGATAGAAGTATATATAATGACAAACGGGGTGCCAAGTAGCACAACTTGGTTGATAGAAGAAAATTCCACTTTATTGGATATCGATCCATCTTGCTCCAAGATAGAAGACCACCGCTGCTATACTAAATTTGGTCGAATTGTTGCTGCTTGTGCACCGACATCGTGTTATGTAGATTTAGGAACAAATTACACGGGATATAACGGCTTTTGGCTTAAGGGTACTTCTGTAGAAACGTCTATATCTTTTGACGGTTCTTTCAACAATCAATTCTACCTACATAAAACCCCCAGTAATACCGAACGCAAATTATTCTGCGAAACATGGGCAAAAACATACGGGAAAGAACGTATGGATGCAACAGCATTAAGTCAATGTGCGGAAGTAGGCATCTAGCAACTATCCCCCGCCAATTTTGGCGGGGGATAGTTAGTTAAACCAGTGAACAATTTTATCTTTCCGGCGGAGCAAACACAACTTGCGTATGTTTTTTATCTTTGGCATACGCGCTAATTTTGTAGGTATTTTCTTTCACGCCGATTTTAAATCCTTTCGGCTCCAAAATTTTCTGCGTATCGCGTTGGAATTGCACCGGATCGCCGGACAAGAGCGACAAGCGCAACAAATCGTGTGTATAATAGCCATACTGTGCGCGGTGGCCTTCTTCCAACAGGGCAATTTTTTTCAAGTGTTTCTGGGCTTGGCTGACATAATATTTATCCACCAAGGCACCCGCCCCAAAAAATTGCACATATACCGTCCACGCAAATGTAATCAGTAATAGACTCCCTAAGAAACGCAGCAACATCCGTTCAGCCGCACTTTTCTGCCGAATTTGCACCACCACACTTCCGCCGAACACATCATGCAGCGCGCGGTGTTTGTCATCAAAGAAAGCAATTAAGAAACCGCCCAACAACAAAATTCCGCTGATGTAATATCCTATCGCACGGAAAAACGCCCGTACAAACGAAATCGGGCCACTTAAATCTTTTTTCACGACGGCAATTCCCACCAGGGCCTTTCCTAACGTCATCCGATCCCCGCAAGAAAACACCGTTTCATACAAAATGAATAGTACGTTGATAGCCAAGTTGGCTGCTATATAGTGCCACAAATCCCACTCGGGGCGGAATGTTTTGAGCAACCATTCCCCGATAAAACGACATGGTAAAAAGATCACTCCATAGTCAATCAGCAACGCCACAAACCGTTCCGAAACGGCCGCATACTCTACCTTAGGTTCCTGAGGTTTTTGGTCTACCGCCACGATAGCGGGCTCATCTTGCATGATATTGATACGTTGTTGTTCCATAGTCGGCTCCTTGTAAACTTATTATAAAAAGTTTTGACGGGTTGTATAGCCGCATTTTCCGCTTGATTTCCGGCCCATTAAATCTTATACTGATAAAGTAATCATCATTCCGGTCAGGAGGAAGCATATATGGTGGCATGGTTTTTATTCGGTGCAATGTGTATTTTAGTGATTTTGCTGGTATTGGCGTATTTCAAATTTGCCTCTCTTAACAAGCAAGTTAAAAAGGCCTGGCAAGAGTTGGACCACCAGTTGAAGTTCCGCACGGAACTAATTCCCTCCGTGGCGTTATCGGCCGCCTCCTTGCCGGAGTTAGAGCGCGACTTTGTCTACCAGTTAAGTTCGCTCAAAGAGCCCAAACAGCAAAAAACGATTTTGAAAGAGCGCGTGGCGTATGAAACTCAACTAACACAAGCGTTGCAAAAAGTATTTGAAGCCGTCAAAAAACATCCGGAATTAACCACTGACGAGCATTTCACTAAATTACAAACGAGTGTCATGCAATCGGAAAAGAAAATCCAAGCGGCCAAGAAAAAATACAATTCCGCCGCGCATACTTTCAACATTATCACAACGGTCATTCCGCTCAATTTAATTGCCAAAGTCTTTGAAATGAACCCGTACGATTACTTTGACTTTGACTCCAGCCTTTAATTTATAGTCCAAAACCCCGGCGTCCGGCCGGGGTTTTTTTGCGCCTAAAATGGTATCATATAAGTATGATTATTGATGATGAAAAACTACAACGAACGTTGGAAGATGCCCAGTCGCATACCGATTCCGACGTGACGGCTATTTTAGAAAAAGCAAAAGGATTGAAAGGCATTTCGCTTTCGGAGGCGGCAGTTTTACTCAATTTAACCGACCGCAACTTATTAAACAAACTCTACGACACGGCTAAATTTGTTAAAGAAGCCATTTACGGCAACCGCATTGTTCTGTTCGCGCCACTCTACATTTCCAATTTATGCTCTAACGAGTGCGTATACTGTGCATTTCGCCGCTCTAACACGAAATTGAAACGCCACGCCAGTACACAAGATGAAATCAAGCAAGAAGTTACCGCGCTCTTACAACAAGGTCACAAACGCATTTTAATGGTAGCGGGCGAAGCATACCCCGGCGGCGGCCTGCAATACGTCTACGACAGCATTAAAACGATTTACGACACCCGTTGGAACGGTCAAAATATTCGTCGCGTCAACGTCAATATTGCACCGCTGACAGAGCCGGAATTTGAACAACTTAAAAAGTGCAACATCGGCACGTATCAACTTTTCCAAGAAACCTATCATAAAGAAACGTATGAAAAGTTGCATATCGCGGGCGCCAAGAAAGATTACCAATTCCGTTTGGATGCCATGGACCGCGCCTTGGAGGCCGGAATCAACGACGTAGGCATCGGGCCTCTCTTGGGCTTATACGACCACAAATACGAGATTTTAGCCACGCTGGAACACTCGTGGTATTTGGATAAAAAATACGGTATTGGACCGCATACAATTTCCATTCCGCGCATTGAACCCGCCGAGGGAAGTGATTTCAGCCAGCACCCCAACGACGTATTGTCCGATGATGATTTCAAAAAATGTGTAGCCGTCTTGCGCTTAGCCGTACCGTACACGGGCATTATTTTAAGTACACGTGAAACGCCCGCTATGCGTAATGCGTGTTTGGAGTTGGGCGTATCGCAGATTTCCGCCGCGTCGCGCGTCAATCCGGGCGGCTATTCGTACGATAAGGACAACGGCAGCCAGTTCACCTTGACCGACGACCGCACGTTAGCACAAGTAATTGATGCCGTAGTAGACGCTAAACACATGCCGTCGTTCTGCACGGGTTGTTACCGCTTAGGGCGCGTGGGAAAAGACTTTATGGATATGGCTAAACCGGGGCTGATTAAAACACATTGTCTGCCCAATGCCATGTTCACATTTGCCGAATATTTGGAAGACTTCGCCCCCGCGCCGCTAAAAACCAAAGGGTACGCACTCATTGAAAGCACGGCCAAGGATGCCTTCCCGGCGGATTCCCCCATCCACAAACTGATTGAGGACAATTTAGCCAAGATTAAAGCCGGTAAACGGGATTTGTATTTTTAACGACACTAAGGTGAGATCCTGAATCAAGTTCAGGATGACAACATTTTTATGGGGTATAAATATGCTCGCCTACGTCTATATTCTAACCAATGACACGAATACCGTCTTATATATTGGTGTTACAAACGACATAGCAAGACGCATATATGAACATAAAAACGGTTTAGTACCCGGATTTTCCAAGCGTTATAAATTGCACAAACTGGTTTATTGTGAAAGTTGTACCAGTATTATAGATGCTATACGTCGTGAAAAACAACTAAAGCGATGGCATAGAGAGTGGAAGCAAAATCTCATCAATTCCGTGAATCCTACTTGGAAAGATTTGTCTGTTTTATAAATAACATCCCTCTGAATAAAACAAGGACGTCATCCTGAACTCGTTTCAGGATCTCACCGCTTTCTAAACCAACACAAGGTAAGATGCTGAAATAAATTCAGCATGACAATCTTTTTTTCAGAAAAAAAGCCCCGCTCTCACGAGCGGGGCTTTACAAATTTCTAAGAAACTTAGAATTTGATTAACATGCCGAGTTGGCCTTTGTAGTTGTCAGAATCCAACGCAGCTTTGTTGAAGGCGGTGCCATTATCACCCGTATACTTGGCATAGCCTACGCCGGCAAACAATTCCACATTTTCATTGTGGGCATATTTGGCGGTTAAGTCAGCTTCCCAAGTAGAGGAGTGTTTCATGCGGTGATCTTGGAAGGAATAGCCGTCCAAGGATACGGTCCATTTTTCAGCCGGTTTAACATCAAAACCGAGGTTGAACAAGGCCACACCGTTGATGCTGTAGTTATCGATTTGACCAGCCAAAGGATGACCGATTAACAAACCGGGGGTGTAGTTGCCATACGCAAAGAAGTTATCGTTGGCATAGTAGAAGGTACCGCGCAAGGTTACTTTTTCCAAGTCCGTGGCGGCATCTACTTTCACCATGTGTCCGGTGTCTTTGTGTTCTTTTACTAAGCGGTGACCACCGAAGTTGCGCGCATATTCAGCCGCAAAGCGTACGGGGGTGTTCAAGCTTAATTTAGCACCGTAGATACCTTGATGATCATCATAAACACCTACGTTGCCATCTTGGTTGTGAATGTCATAACCATAAACTTGAGCAGTCAAGGTGTCGGTCAAATTCATTCTGAAATCAACACCAAAGAGGTCAAAGTGATCAGGACCCACCACACCGAAGGTCGTTTCGTTTACGCGACCGGCGAGCAAGGTGAGGGCTTTGACGTCATCGCCGTAGGTTAATTTGGCTGCATCAATAGAGCGAGCATAACCGTTGGCTTCGGCGTTGTAGTGGTTCGGCCCAAAATAGATTACGGCGCTGTCTTCATCACCGTAGAATTGGCGGCCGACCGTAGCTTCCAAGCAGCAGAACAAATTGTGGAGTACCACATTGGCTTCCACCAAGCGAACATTGTTCCAGTAGGTTTGGACATTGTTGCCAATGGCAGGATCGTTACCCCAAATATTGGCGTATTGGAACGTCAAGTTGGCGGTCACGTCTTCCACTAAATCAGCGGAAATGCCGGCAAGTACGCGGGCCGTGGTGGCGGTGTTGTACAAGTTCGGCGCAACCGTGTTGTGATTTACATCAGAGGTAATAACTTGGATATCACCTTTGAGGTTTACATTTTGTAATACTTCAGCGTTAGCGGCAACCGGCATCAAAGCGGCAACAGCCAACAAGCTTAGTAGTTTTTTCATGCTAAGTACTTCCTCCTAATTTAAGTTTAACTACTCCTACACTTCTATTAAAACTCTTTGGCAAACAAATTGCAAGTTTTTTTAAAAGTTATACTTGACATTGTTTTTCCAAATTTGTTATCTTGCACGGATTTAAAAAGAAACAGGCCGGGCAACAGACCCGGCCTATTTTTTCCGATTGATAAACTGTTGCGTCTTAACTCCACAATGCCAGTTTGGTTACTTTATCGGTGCGGCGCACTTTGGGTTCACCCACCAGTTCTTGCACATACGCTTCACAGACATGGATTTTAGTACCCAACATCAAATGCCCGCCGATAACGGTATATTCCTCATCGGCCAGCGTCACGTGCGCGTGTACCATCGGGCGGTTATCTTGAATAGAAATGTTACCCGTTAAATTCAAGAGTTCCAACGGCTGGTTGATAACGGTTTTCTCATAGCGTTTTTTAGCCGGATCGTAGTAACCGATAGTCGCATTGGCCACCGTACCGATTACGCTGACGATACCGCATTTAACTTGGTTATCGTGGCAAAAATCGGCCAGGGCCTCCAATAAATCTTTCCCCTTGGGAAGTTTAAAGATATACGTCCGTCCGGTTAAATAAGGTTTTTCTTCTGCCATAGTTTCTCCTCCAAAATTATAGCCAATGTTTGGCTTTTTTTAAATCTTTTACGTACGTCTTGATAGCGGCCAACATATCGCTGCCCGCAAGACCTGCCTCTTCATACACTTTGGCCGCGCTGCCGCTACCTAAAAACGCACCGTTTTTATGCGGCCACAAGGTATGATTGCGCCCCGCCTGGCTCAGCAGCCACGCATCTAACGTCGGGCGCGTAAAATCGGTAATACCCATCGCCGTGCGCCGCAGTTCAAGCGGCAAGAGTTTTTCTTGCGTTTTTTGCGGCAAGGCCTCAAAAAGTTCACGGCTCGTGATATACACCACGTTTACATTGAGTTTTTGTTTGGCCAGTTCGGGCAAAACTTGTTGTGCTACAATGCGTCCTACGCCGGCCCCTTGCACCATGATTGTACCGTCGGCCTTACCTTTCGCGCGGTGCATATAATACAGCCCGTTTACCGCCTGTTGCGCGGGGTCCATTCCCAGGGCCTTTCTATCCAAAAACGCGTTAGACGGTCGCGCCACAAACGGCGCAAACACCGCCGGGCGCAACGATAACGCTTTGGTTACAAGCGGCCAAATCTCATCCACTTCCATCGGCGTCGCCGTAATGCACGCCCCCGCCGGAAAGTTGTCTTGCACCAATTGCAAGGATTGCGGATCGGCATGTGTGGGGCCATCCTCGCCGGTAGGCACGCTGGCATGCCCGTTAAACAAAATCAAGGTATTAGGCGTGAGCCCTGCTTCGCGCGCGGCTTGCACACCGATGGCGTGCAGACGTGCGGCCACGTGTTCAAACGCTAAAAATGCTCCGTATGACGCACTCACCGCGATATGTTTACCGAAAGACGAAATACCGCTACACACCGCGGCCATACCGTCTTCGCAAATACCGCCCATGGCTACGCGACGGGAAAGCGGATTTGTTACCGCATTAAAATTGCCCGCAGCAAAATCTTTCGCCACCGCTCCGGCACCGGTAGAACCATATAAATCGGCCGAACCGACGAGCAAGGTGCCTTTGGTTTGTTTGTTGAGGTATCCCAGCACACTGCCCAGCACGCTGCGCGTGGCATAGGGCTCACCCTTTTTAAAATTAAATTCCGCCGGAACTTTAGACGACGCAAACTGATAGAGCGCCTGGCTGTTCCCCAAACTTTTACGCACGGTACGTTTGGCTTTTTTCAACGCACCGGAACGCGCAACTAATAACTTAGCCATATATTTGGCAGTTGTTTTTTCTTTTTCAAGTGCCGCGCGGATAACAGCCAAACTGGCCCAGAAATATTTTTCCACATTGGCGGGCGTTTTATCACCTTCAAAACGCGGGAAAGACACGCCAAACGTTTTTTCAAATTCGGCTAGCGCCTGATAGAAGCCGTCTGAGGCAAATTTGTGTCCTCCGCCGTGCGAGGCCTTGCCTTCAATCCCGTAGTGCCACCCTTTAACGGTACGATATATAATCGCCGTCGGTTGGTGGTTTTCCATGTTAGCAGCTAACCGCTGGGCCACGTGGATTTGGTTAAAATCGTGGCCGTTGGGCACGTAAATTACATTAAAATCGTGAATGCGGAAAAATTCACACGGATTCCATTGGACGTATTCGCCGGGGTTTTCCCCTTCTGCCGTTACGCGGTTGGTTTCAATGGAGGCCTCGTTCCAGTCAATGTGAAAAACCACATTTTTAAGTTGCGCCGTGGACGCAATCGCCGCGGCTTCGCTGACGCGTCCGGCGGTAAGGCCGCCTTCGCCCTCAATAATGTGAACAACCGGACATTTTTTCCCGTAAGCATCCGCCGCCGCTAAAGCAAGCCCAACCGCGGAACCGTCGCCCACGCCGCTGGCCCCGGTGCTCGTACGCACAAACGGCACAAGCGGCTCGGGGTGGCCACCTAACGGTTTAGAATGGAATTTAGTAAACAAAGGCGTTCCGTGCACTTTATTATGACGGAAACCGAGCAAATCTTCCAAGCGCAATTGTTGTTCTTTTTTCGTAGGAAGTAACGCGGGCGCGGCCATGCGTGCACACTCGTTACGTAGCGCCCACATGGCATATAACCCAAGCGCTTTATGTCCGGCCGCGTAGGAAATAATATCGTTTTCACTTGCTAGCGGACGTTTCAAATCGTACGCCATCTCTTTATATAAAAGGTGTTCTACGATGCGTCCGCTGGAAATACTCCCCCCCGGGTGGCCCGAAGTAGGTACATAATTAAAAAGTATTGCCACCAGAGTACGATACGCTAAATCCAATTTAGTCAGTGCCGATAATTCCGGTGCACTAAGTGCATAAGGCGCATGTTTGCTATAATCGGTTACATCTACAAACACACCCCGTTTTTGACCTAATAGAACGTTTTTCTTCATAGATTACCTTTTATTTAGTAATGCCGTTTTTGGCTACGTGCGAAACAAGTTGGAACATCGCCTCTATATCCGATTTGGCAGATACTTCCACACACGAGTGTATATTGCGCGCCGCCAATGACAACGCACACGCCGGGATACCCGTTTTGGACAAATGAATCACGCCCGCATCGTTACCGCCGCGCGGCGCACAACGCACTTGCCAGTTGATTTTTTCCTGACGGCAAATTTGTTTAAGCCCTTCAAAGAGCCAATCCGGCGTAATGGTGCGTCCGTCAATAACAGACACCCCCACCCCGCCACCAACACGCATAATGTGGTTTTGCGGCGCACAGCCGGGGATATCCGCTGCGCCGGTAGCGTCCAACGCAAACCCAAGGTCGGCATCAATACCAAAAGCCGCCGTCGTCGCTCCGCGCAGCCCTACTTCTTCCTGCACGGTAAATACCGCATATATATTGTAAAAGGGATTTTTAATCGTACGGACCAGTTCCGCCAGCACAAACGCGCCCGCACGGTCGTCTAACGCTTTGGCACAAATGCGGCCGTCACCAAATTCTTCGTATTGGCGGTCCAAGACTACGCTGTCGCCGGGTTCTACAAATTGGTGCACTTGTCCGGCGGGGAGCCCGGTATCAATATAAAGGTCACTCAAAGGAACGGCTTTGGCGCGGTCGGCTTCCGTCGTAATATGGGCCGGCTTTGTGCCGATAACACCCAAAATCGGGCCGTTCTTTGTCTGCACGCGGACCCGCTGGGCCAGCAAGGTGCGCGGGTCAATACCGCCCACCGTCACAAAATACAAAAATCCGTTATCGTCTACATAGCGCACCATGAGCCCCACTTCGTCCATGTGCGCACACAACAATAAATTTTTATCCGACGTGCCTTTTTTATATACGATTAAATTGCCTAATACATCGGTGCGGATCTCATCCGCATACGGGGTCAAACGCTCTTGCAGACACGCACGGACGGCCGATTCGCGCCCGGAAACACCTGCTAAATTGGTAAGAGTTTTAAGAAGTGAAAAATCCATTTTTTCCGTCATATTTCCTCCGTTTTTTGATAATTTGGGTATTTACATTATACTCACAAACCCTTTTTTTTGCAAGACCCTGCGCCAGGAAGGGCGCGAGGCCCAGGACTTCGTTTCCCGTGCCTTTGCCAATATTAAATTTCCTTTCTTGCACAAGACTTGCACGCGGAACAAGAAAAAATTGTAGAATATGAGGGAAGAAGTTTATTTTTAGGAGGAATACATGACTGTTTCTTACAAAGAACTTGGCCTCGTAAATACCCGCCAAATGTTCAAAGATGCTATGGCTGGTGGCTATGCCATTCCGGCTTACAACTTCAACAATATGGAACAACTCCAAGCGATTGTTACCGCTTGTGTGCAAACCGGGTCTCCCGTGATTTTGCAAGTATCTAAGGGCGCCCGCCAATATGCCAACGCTACCTTGCTACGCTGGATGGCCCGCGGTGCCGTAGAAATGATGAAGGAAATCGGTAAACCGGTTCCGCTCTGCTTGCACTTGGACCATGGAGATAGTTTTGAACTGTGCAAAGACTGCATTGACAATGGTTTCTCCTCTGTAATGATTGACGGCTCCAGCCTCCCTTACGAAGAAAACGTAGCGCTCACCAAAAAAGTAGTAGACTACGCGCACCAACACGACGTAACCGTGGAAGGCGAACTGGGCGTTTTGGCCGGTATTGAAGATGAAGTTTCCGCCGAACACCACACCTACACGGATCCTGCCCAAGTGGAAGATTTCGTTAAACGCACGGGCGTGGACTCCTTGGCTATTTCCATCGGCACGAGCCACGGTGCTTATAAATTTAAAGTAAAACCCGGCGAAAAATTACCGGAACTTCGCTTTGATATTTTGGAAGAAGTTTCCAAACGCTTGCCCGGTTTCCCGATTGTATTACACGGTTCTTCCTCCGTACCGCAATGGGCCGTGGAACAAATCAACAAATACGGCGGCAAATTGGATAACACCGCCGGTATCCCGGAAGAACAACTGCGCAAAGCCGCCAAAATGGCTGTGTGCAAAATCAATGTGGACTCGGATGGCCGCCTCGTGATGACCGCCACCATCCGCAAAATCTTCGCTGAAAAACCGGCTGAATTTGACCCGCGCAAATACCTCGGCCCGGCCCGCGAAGCCTTGATTAAAATGTACGCCGAAAAGAACGAAAACGTATTTGGTTCTGCCGGACGTGTTAAATAATTAAGGTAAGGTGCTGAAATAAATTCAGCTTGACTTCTATATAACTCCCCGGGTTCTATCCCGGGGAATATTTGAAAAAACGGCCCCGCACATATGTACGGGGCCGTTTCATTCTTAAACGATATTAAGGCAACACATAATAATTGTGACCGCCACCCGTCGTTTCCAACTCAGTAGCCCTTTCTATATCAGCACAAAAATTGGTCGTGTCGCTGATGGGTTGTATACAGTATATATTTCCATCGGGAAATCTAGAAAATCCTCTCCCGCGATATTTCCCTGTCTTCCACAACCCCAACACAGATACGCTGGCAGTAGTGTTACAATTTAAAATAATTTCAAAATCTGTAGCCGAACGACTGGTATCTGTACCGCAAACCACATAACCCGAAAATGGACTTGCTTGCGGAGTAAGGGGCAAGTCCAACGAAAGTTCATCAAAATTGCCGGCATATACACCATTGGCTAAAAAGAATTCATCTTCGGCTTGCCCGATACTTTTAAGGATCGTTTTTATTTGTGTGTTCCTACTTTTCCATACCGCTTTTTGATATTGCGGCAGAGCCACCGCAGCTAAAATACCGATAATTAAAACCACTACTAATAATTCAATGAGTGTAAAACCATTTAATTTGCCCAATCTGGTGTTTTTCATAGTCTCTTTCCTTTTTTTGCCGGATTTTATCTATACATACAATTTAGCAAAAAAATCAAAGTCAAGTCATTTTTAATTTACCGATACGAGGGCACAAAAAATCAATCTCAACCTGCCATAAAGAAACAAGGGCCTTAAAAAGGTCCTTGTTCTTTGATATCTTGTTATTGCAATACTTACTTAAAATTGGCCGTTCCCAATTTCTGTTGTAAGTACGTTTTCAAACCGGACGGATCGCCCGAGTGAGAAAGTGCTTCTTGGTAACTGATCTTCTTTTGGATGTACAAGTCGCCAAGCGCTTGGTTCATGGTGATCATACCCATACCGGCATTGGTTTGCATGGTAGAGAGAATCTGCTCGGCTTTTCCGTCGCGGATTAAACTGCGCACGGCCGAGTTAGCCAAAAGCACTTCCGCCGCCATAGCACGGCCACCCGTTAAGGTAGGAATAAGTTGCTGGGAAATAATTGCTTCCAACACGAAGGACAACTGCGTGCGGATTTGCGGTTGTTGGTTCGGCGGGAACACGTCAATAATACGGTTGATGGACTGCACTGCATCGTTGGTGTGTAACGTAGCAAACACCAAGTGACCCGTTTCGGCCAAGGTAAGACACGCTTCCATGGTTTCAATATCGCGTAACTCCCCTACCAGGATGATATCCGGGTCTTCGCGCAGGAAGTGCTTTAGTGCCGCCGCGAATGATTTAGTATCCGCACCGACTTCACGCTGGTTGACAATACTGCGTTTGTGTTGGTGTACGAACTCGATAGGGTCTTCTACCGTCATGATGTGGTTACTTTCGTTCATGTTGAGGTAGTTGATCATACTGGCCAGAGAGGTAGATTTACCGGAACCCGTTGCCCCGGTAACGAGCACCAACCCCTTGTTGAGTTTCATGATGTTATATACAACAGTAGGCAAATTTAATTCTTCAAACGATTTGAAATCATTCGGAATAGCACGTAACGCCGCCGCTACACAACCGCGTTGTTTATATACGTTCACACGCAGACGCCCTAACGATTTAAGACCGATAGAGCAGTCCAACTCCAACGTATCTTCAAAAGTTTGGCGTTGTTCGTCGTTCAAAATAGAATAAACCAACGTTTGGGCCGTTTCTTTATTGAGCGGTTCAAACGGCGTTTGGTACAATCGCCCTTGAATACGTAGCACCGGCGGCACGCCTACCGTTAGGTGAATATCGGAAGCGTTTTTGGCTTTCATGAGTTTAAACAGGTCATCCATGGTGGCCTGCGGCAAGTTTTGCGTTGTTTGTTGTTCTGCCATAAAATTCCTCGCTTTTGTTACGTTTTAAAAAACTAAATTCGTCCGATCAAATCCAGCGCAATATTATTCAAAGCGCCGGTCAACTGTCCCCGTACGGCATCGGCCTGAAATACATATACCACCGGTTCGGTACGGGTCTTAGTCAATCTGTATTTTACAATATATGTGCTTTTATGCAAAGGTTCAACCGACCAATGCGCGGTATATCCTTGTGCGATACGGTCCTGATATACCCGGTCAAAATAAGAAGCAATGGTGCCCTTATCGCCCGGTAATTGGAAATTTTGCACGGCTGCCAATGCCTTTTCTTCCGCGGTCATCGGTTTGGGGGTAACAGGCGCGGGCGTTACTTCCGGCTCGGCCGGTTGCGGTTGCGGAGCCGGTTGTGTTTGCACCGGAGCCGGCTGTTCCACGACGGCCGGTTTGGGTTTCATGTATTTATCCCAAGCCACCCATCCGGCCCCCACCAACACCACCACCAGTAACATCCATAATACAGTGTGCGCACTGCGGCGGGTGGGTTGTGCAAGCAGTTGTTGTTCCAACAAAGCATCCTCTTGCGGTTGGGCATGAGGCACCGATTTACGTTCAATTTCTTCAATAATTTCTTCTTGCGGACGTTGCGGCATCGGGTAACTTTTTTCGGCTTGCGCAGCAACCCGTTCTTCAGGTTCGGGGTCGGACGCAGATTGCGATTTATCCGCCACTGCGGGTGCTGCAGCCGGAGTTATTTCACTAACCGGTTGCGCCGCGACAGAAGCATTCCCCGCTGCCGGAGTGACCGGCCGGGAGGAATTCTCTGCCAAAAATTCTTTCAAATCAAATTCCGGTTCCGCCGGGAGCGCAACAGGTTGAAATCCCCCCTCCGGCAAACACGGCAAATCACTTTGTGTTAAAACTTCATTGATGATCGGTAAGGTGCAAGTGGATAAAATTTCTGTTTCCGGGGTAGCCAGCGAAGAAACTTTTTCCTTTTTCTCTTCCTTTACTTCCGGTTTTGGTTCTTCTTTCGGTTCCGGTTTGGAATCTTGGGCAACGGGCGACTCAACGGCTTGCGCACTTTGCGGTGCGGCGGCTACCGGTTCGGTTTTGGGTGCCTCGGCCCCCGGATTTTCTTTCGTTTTCTCTTTCGTTTTTTCCGTCGGAGTTGAAGGCGTGGAAATTGCAGATTTTTCCGCTTGCGGTTGCACCGTGGTGGGCGCTTGTTTAGTTTCTTCTGTCGGTTTTTCCGGCAATACTAAATCTACTTTGTCATTTGCTAAAGCCACCGGAACGGGCGGCTGGGTTTTAATTTTTTCGCTGGAAATACGGACGGGCTGCGGCGTTGGTTTTTCTGCGACGGGCGCGACTTCCTTTTCGACCGTTACTTTAGCGGGAACAGGTTTCCTCTCCGTGTGATGAACCACTTGCGCAGGCGGCACCCAACTGGGATTTTCTTGGGCTTGCATTTCGGGGGCGGGGGCTTTTTCCGGCCCGGTTCCCGGCTTAAGTACATCGGGCAAAATGGCGGCTTCTTGTGCGGCGGCTCTGGCAGCCGCTTGACGGTCCACCTTTTTTTCCGCAGCGATGTTTGGGTTTTCTTCAGACGTAGCCGCCCGAAGAGAAGACCCGTCCGGCAAGACGATTACTTCCAATTTTCCGGTTACCGAGTTAAAACGGAACACATCAAAAAACGAGGCCATCTGCCAACCGGCAGCATCCTCGCTGGCGTCTTCGGCGCAAATGAGTGTATTGGCAGAAAAATCCGCACGCGCGGCAATCTCTTGCAACGCGAACGGCCCCACCACATCATTTCCGTCGAAAACCCAATATTTCATCGGCTTAGTTTGCGGGCACTTTACACAGCGCAAGCGCGTCTTTCAAGCGTGCAAGCACGGTGTCTTTGCCCATGCACTCCAACATTTTAAATAACGTCGGCCCGTGGGTGCGACCCGAAACGGCCACACGCACCGGGTGGAAAATTTGTCCCGCTTTCAAACCGTTCTCTTTGGCAGTGGTGCGGGCGGTTGTTTCCAAATTAGCTTCGGTAAACTCGGTAAGTTTGCTATACGCGTCAATCATGAGTTCCAAGGCCTTTTTGGCTTCCGGTTTCGCAAATACTTTTTCCAGCGCGTCTTGTTCAAAGACAGGTTTTTCAAAAAAGAAGCGGATTAAATCCGGAATTTCCGTTAAAAGTTTATATTTTTCTTGTTCCAGCGCAATAATACTTTCCAACTGCGCGCGGCTCACACCGGACACATCAATCCCGGCTTTTTCAATAAACGGCATAGCCAGGTCCGTCAAGCGGGAAATGGAGGTAGCGCGGATATATTCCCCGTTCATCCAGTTGAGTTTTTCCGGGTCCATGACGGCCGGGCTGGGTTGACAGCCGGAAATATCAAATTTTTCTTCCAACTCGCCGGGAGCAAATAATTGTTGGGAATCGCTCGTGGCCCAACCGAGTAAAGCCAGATAGTTTTTTAAGGCCTCGGGCAAATACCCCATATTGCGAAACTCTACGACGTTTGTCGCGCCGTGGCGTTTGGATAATTTCTTCCCGTCCGGCCCATGAATCATGGACAGGTGGGCAAAAATAGGTTCCTTCCAACCAAGTGCGCGGTAAAGTTGAATTTGCGAGGGCGTATTGGAAATATGATCATCCCCGCGGATAACGTGCGTCATACGCATCAAGTGGTCATCTACCACAACGGCAAAGTTATACGTCGGGTACCCGCTTGTTTTTTGGATAACCAGGTCATACAAATCTTTACTGGCAAATTTAACGTGCCCGCGAATGAGGTCATCCCATTCCACATCGCCTTCTTGCGGCATGCGGAAACGGATCACGTATTTGCGGCCTTGGGCTTCCAATTCTTTTTGCTGTTCCGGTGTTAAATGGGCGCATTTACCGTCGTATTTGGGCGGACGGTGTTCGGCCAAACATTTTTGGCGGTTGGCTTCCAACTCTTCTTCCGTACAATAGCATTTGTACGCTTTGCCTTCGGCTAAAAGTTGGTCAATGTATTTTTTGTAGATGCCCATGTCGGCACGTTGGGCTTGGTAATAAGGGGCGTCCGGACCTTTGGAAGTACCGTCGGTCATCGGGCCTTCATCCCACAATAAATTCATCCATTGCATCCCTTCAAAAATCGCATCGGTAGACGCTTGGGTGGAACGTTCTTCGTCGGTGTCTTCAATACGCAAGAGAAACGTACCTTTGTTTTTCTTGGCAAACAGATAATTAAACAGCGCCGTGCGCACTCCGCCAATATGCAAAAACCCTGTCGGAGACGGGGCAAAACGAACTCGTACAGTCATACTAATTTTTCCTCTTTTTACGAAAATAAAAATATACAGGTATATTATACCTTTTTTCCACGCATTCCGTGGGAGAAAATCTGCGTTTGCGCAGCAAAAAAAATCCGGCCTTGTAAAATAGCGGATTTTCTGTCTGTCAGTTTTAATATCAACCTTTCCTTGCTCCCCCACCTCAAATTTCTTAAAATAGAAGTTTGAGGGGTTTTATGGCTGCATTTTTTATTTTATCTACTATCGTAATTTGGGGATTATTCGCCACTACGGGTCTGTGGCTACTGACGTTTTTCCCCGCGTTAGGCAAAATCAGCCCCGCAGGGTGGCTACCGATTTTATGCACACTCTTCGTACTAGCCGGACTTTCTTTGACGCGCACCCACTACAACATTTTCACGAGCCTGCTTTATTATTCTTCCTACATTTTATTTGGCCTGGCGTTTATTGCGTTTTGCGTAAGCGCGGGCTGCGCCGTTTTATTTTTACTTCTCAAAATCTGCCACGTTTCCGCACGCGCTTATTTGGGAATGGTCAGTATCGCGGTAACTGCCATATTATTTATTTGCGCGTTGTGGGGTGGATTTTCCGCACCGAAAATCAAACGAATTGCGATTGCTTCCCCCCGCTTACCTGCGTTAAAAATCGCGCTGGTTTCGGACGCACATCTGGGCATGGGTGTTTCATACGAGCGTTGGGATCAAGCACTTTCCCGTCTGGAAAATGAAAAACCGGACTTGCTGCTCATACTTGGCGATGTGTTTGAATATGGCCCGCACGCGGACAAATACGCCGCGCGTTTAGCCGCCTTTCAAACGCCACTCGGCTCGTACGGAGTGCTAGGCAATCACGAGTATTATAACGACTTCCAAACCGCGTTAGATTTTTACCAAAAAGCCGGTATCACGCTTTTACAAAATGAGATTTTCACACTCCCTAGCGGCATACAAATTGCGGGATTAAAAGATATCAAAACCGCCCGCGTAAGCGCTCAAGAAGTAACTGATTTATTAGCCACCGCCGATGAGAAAAAACCACTTATTTTGCTTTCCCACACACCTTCGTACGCCGAAGAAGCCGCCGCACACCACACCGATTTGATGTTCAGCGGCCACACGCACAACGGACAAATCTGGCCGTTTAATTACTTGGTTAAATTGCAATTTTCACGCATATATGGTTTATTTAACATAGACGGTATGAAATTTTATATTACGTCCGGTATGTTTTACTGGGGCATTCCCTTGCGGCTTTTTGCCCCGGCGGAACTGCCCATCATAGAGGTCAACCGATGAAAAAATTTCTTCTTTTATGTCTAGTATTCATGTATGCGGTAGTGGCCCGCGGGGCGGTGACGTTTGAACAACTTTCGCCGGAAGAAAAATTAGGCCAAACCCTCGTTGTGTTTGTGGACGTAGATAGTGCCGAACTGGTCCGCCCGGTCATTGAAGCCGGACACGTCGGCGGCGTGCTCATTCAATGGGGCAATTATTCGCTGGCGCAGACGGCAGAATTAATTAAAAAACTACAAACGTGGGCACAAAACAGCCCGCATAAAATCCCGCTTTTAATTTCCATTGACTACGAAGGCGGCACCGTTCACACGCCTATTACCTTGGGCTTTGATTACTTACCTACTAACATGATGCTTACTGCCGCCAATGACGAAGAAGCGGCCGCCTCTATTGCTTATTTAGCCGGGTTGGAACTTAAACGTGCCGGTGTACATATCAATTTTTCCCCGGTACTGGACGTAAACAGTAACCCAAAAAATCCGATTATCGGCGTTCGCTCGTTCGGTTCAGATCCCAAAAATGTAACGCGGATGGGAATGTCGCTTATTCACGGCTTTCAGGCGGCGGGAATTTTAAGCGTCGTTAAACACTTCCCCGGCCACGGCGACACCGCCCTGGATTCCCACTACGACGTACCTGTTGTGAATGCAACGTATGAAGAATTGCAAAAAGTTCATCTGGCCCCGTTCAAGGAAGCCGTCCAACAGGGCGTAGACGGTATTATGACCGGACACGTGCGTTATCCCGCGTTGGACAATACGACGATTGCCACTTTTTCCAAACCGATTTTACACGATTTACTGCGCGAGAAAATGGGATTTAAAGGGCTACTTGTTACTGACAGTTTGGATATGAAAAGTGCCACTTCTTTCTGCACGATTGCCGGCTGTGCCGTGCGGGCCCTTGCCAGCGGGGAAGATATGATTTTGCTGGGGCGTTATATTAAACCTGTTACGGTATTTAATCAAATTACCGCGGAAGTAAAAAAACAAAATTTACAACCGCGCGTGGAAGAAGCCGCTCATAAAATTTTTGCGCTGAAAGAAAAACTGGGATTACTTTCCGATGAACCGGCAACTCCGGTCCCCCCCGTACAAAAGGCCTACCAAGCGGAACTGACTAAAATCAGTAATCAGGCCGTTACACTGGTGCGCAATGATAAAAATTTAATTCCGTTCCGCCCGACCAAAACCGCTCAAAAGCCGACGGTCTGTGCCGTATTCTTCGCACCGGCCCGCTTTGCGGACCAACTGCCCGATTTTACGGAGCCGTTTTTGGCAAACGGGTGGAATGTGCGCAGTTACAACGCGGCCCTTACTCCGCGCAAAAAAGACAGCGAGCGCGCTGCCGCCTGTGCCAAGGGGGCCGATTTACTGGTGCTAACCAGTTTACAATGGGCAGATAAAACAAATATCAACCAGAAAAATACAATTAGCGGACTTATCAACGAGAATAAAAATGTCGTATTTATTTCTACGATGAGCCCGTATGATATCCCCAACTATCCCGAGGCCCATACCGTGCTGGCCACTTACGGGCTCAATCGTCACGTGTTGCACGCGGCGGCGGATATTATTTTAGGGAATTTGCAACCGAAAGGCAAACTGCCTGTTTTGTTTAATGCGACTTCTTTTGGTAGCGCGCAGTCAAAAACTCGTACACCGCAGGTAAAACGGAAATAACGATAATCGCTGCTACTACGTAGTGGAAATGATGTTGTACAATAGGCAAATCGGCAAAGAAATAGCCACCGCCCACAAAGAGTAACACCCACAACAAGGCCCCGATTACGTTGTACGAAGCAAAGTGAAAATACGTCATCTTACCGATGCCCGCTACAAACGGCGCGAACGTGCGAATGATCGGAATAAAACGCGCTAAAATAATGGTTTTCCCACCGTATTTCTCATAAAAATTGTGCGCTTTTAAGAGATGATTTTTATTGAGGAAAATACTATCCTCGCGCGTAAAAACTTTAGGCCCGAGCCACTTGCCGATTTCGTAATTGCAAAAATCACCGAGTACAGCCGCGCAAAACACAACAGGAATAAGCACCCACAACGAAATGGCACTGCCGTCGCGCGTGGCCAATGCGCCGCACGCAAAGAGGAGCGAGTCCCCGGGTAGAAACGGTGTAACCACCAGCCCCGTTTCGCAAAATACCACGATAAAAATAACGACGTAAAGCCATACGCCCATCCACGCGGCCCACGCGTTTAAGTGGACGTCCAAATGCAAAAAGATATCAAAAACTTGTGAAAGAATTTCCATATATATATTATATCAAACCCATTATTTAAGTCGGATCAGCAAAAGGCAGGAAAAAATTTTGTCATTTATCCGCCCGATAGCGTGCCGTTAAAAAGCGAAAAAAAGGTTGACAAATCAAAAAAAAAAAATAATAATAGAGTATCGGACAAAAAATATAAGGAGCAAAAATATGAAAAACACTCAAGCATTTACACTGATTGAACTTTTAGTGGTCGTACTTATTATCGGTATTTTAGCGGCGGTGGCCTTGCCGCAATATCAAAAATCGGTTTGGAAAAGCCGTACGACGCAGTTGTATACCGCCGTAAAAGCCCTTGCGACAGCACAAGAGGCTTATTTTATGGCAAACGGGAATTATGCCACGCGTTTTGACGAGTTAGATTTAGCCTTTGATAATCTGGATCCTAAAACATCCATTGAAAGCCCTGTCGTTAGTTCCGATGACGCTATCCGCGGGACGGATGATATGGAACTGATTGTAAATAACGGAGGGAGTTTTGTATGGTCGCGCGGACAATTTAGACAAGGCCCCTATTTAGCCGCCGGCATTACGTTTGTCCACAAAGGGGATGCTTCTTTGGTAGGAAATATGTATTGCACTGAAGCCGTAGCGCAGGTTTCCCCCGCCGGAAAATTTTGTAAAAATGTAATGGGAATTTCCGCCGAACCGACTGTTTCGGTTGGCGCGCGTTTTTACAAACTATAAATTTATAAGTGTGGCCCACCACCTAAAGCAACAACGCACAAAATTGGTTTATTTTGTGCGTTGTGCGAGGGACGAAACAAAGCCGTTTTTATCTAAACAACGTAAGTAAAATACCTTTAAGCGCCAGTTTCGGGTCGCTGGTACTACCGGATTTAAACCCGGCGTCCGCGTCAATCATTTTATTTAGGGCAGATAAAAATTGTTTTTGGCTGGGGTAATTGCGCGCCGCCGTAACAAGCCGGCTTTCCCACGGAAGCAGCCCCGCCGCGTGCACAATATCTCCCGCCGGAACGCCCCCCTCGCTCATGCGTTTAATGCGCGCCATTTTCAAAATCGGGAACGTCATTTTAGATAAGACTGCCACTGGTTCTTCGCCGTCGTCCAACAGTTTATCTACTAATTTAATGGCTTTATTTTTGTTACACGCCAAAATCGCATTAGAGAGTTCAAACGGGTTTTCTTCCTTGCTAAATCCGATACAGGCCAGCACATCATCCTTGGTAATCGTTTTACTTTCGCGCTCTAACGTATAAAGAAATAATTTTTCAATTTCGTTTTCCAGCGCGGCCAACTCCGCACCTACACTTTGGCATAGTAAATCCACCGTGTCAAAATCGCCGGTAAGTCCGCGCGCGGAAAGTTTATTTTTTACCCACACATTAAGTTCGGCTTGTTTAAGTTCGCCGAAGTCCGCCACCCGTCCGTTAGCCGCGCATGCTTCGGCCAATACTTTTTCCGTTTTCATTTTTTTACTATCATCATGCGTAAGCACCAGTGTCGTCGTAGAAAGCGGGTCGGACACGTATTTCAAAAGAGCGGCTTTAGGGTCCTTGCGTAGTTTTTCTATCCCGGTCAAAACCACCATACGCGTGGATGAAAAAACAGGAGCCGTATTGGCAAGCGCCAGCACTTCGCCCATGTCGGCCTTGTCTGCGGAATTAGCATAAAAATTGAAATCGTCCGGTTGCAAAGCCGCGCGGATTTGGCTAATAATTTCTTGTTTGCGGTAAGTATCTTCCCCCGTCAGCAGATAGACAGGAGCAATCTTTTTGGCGGTAATTTCCGCCTGTAATTTTTCCGCAGTAAGTTTGGGCATAACTAATCGGTAATCGTGGTATATTCCGGATTATTCATGACTTTCTTTTTGCTTTCGCTCCACACCGAGCCAAACCCGTCCACCGTGCGTTTGACGATATCGCGCGAAAGTTGCTCAAAGACCACGTCGCGCGCTTGTACTTCGGTCAGCCCCCCCGGTAGCGTAGAAGCCGCATACACTTGCATACCCATAAATGCGGGCTCACGCCAAACGGGTTGGTTAGTAGTTTTGTCCATAAGAACGACATCTAACCAAATGTTCATTTGGTACACGGTAGGGATCAGCTGGCTATCGTACTGTACCGGTACGTTTAAGTAGCGCGAAATCGTAGTAATGACTACGCCTTCGGCCCCGTCGTTTTCCGGCACAATCTGATAGGATCCGTTACGTAAAAACTCGTCATACAACTCGTTGTAGAATTTATCCTCCAGCGCAAACACTTCGGTTTTATTTAAGATGGGCCGCACGGCAATTTTTTTAATATGTTGCGGCATAATTTGCGCTTGAGGTTTATAGTAAGCGCCTTCGCTGGCACACGCGGCCAACCAGGCGGCACAAATTAAAATGACGAGTTTTTTCATAGTTTCTCCTATTTATTGGGCGCGGCTACAATACTTACCATACGCCCCGGCACGACGATAATTTTCTTAATTTGAAGTCCTTCCATGCTGCGCTGTACTTTAGCGCTGGCCAGGGCGGCTTTTTCAATATCTTCGCGCGAAGCGTTAGTGGGGACAGAAATACGGTCGCGTACTTTGCCATTGATTTGTACGCCAAGTTCCACACTATCTTCTTGCAAGAAATTCTTGTCTGCCACCGGCCACGCTTGTTGCAGTAAGAAATCCATATGACCGTGTTGTTGCCAAATTTCGTCGGTAATGTGCGGCGCAAACGGGTGCAACAATTTCAAAAACACTTCAAACGTCGCACGACTCACTTGCGGCAATTTGCTGATATCGTTAAAGAGTACCATGAGTGCAGATACCGCCGTATTAAAGCGGAAATTTTCAATATCATCGCCAACTTTAACAATCGTTTGGTTCTTCAAAATTTCGCTCTTTTTGGGATCTTGTCCGTCAAAGAGTTTCACGTTTTCGCTCCAGCCGTATACGCGTTTTAAGAAGCGCGATACCCCTTCAATCCCTTTCATATCCCAAGGTTTGCTGGCTTCAAACGGCCCCATGAACATTTCGTACATACGGAAGGCATCGGCCCCGTATTGATTCAAAATATCGTCGGGATTGACCACGTTTTTCTTAGACTTAGACATCTTTTCCACCATCGGCGAAAGTTCCTCTCCCGTGGCGGCTAAAAAAGCCTTGCCGTCTTTAAAATCAATTTCATCATATCCGTGGTAATTACCCATTTTGTCGCGGTATGAAAACGCTAAAATCATCCCTTGGTGGCGTAGTTTTTTAAACGGCTCTTTGGTTGCTACCACGCCCAAATCGTACAGCACCCGGTGCCAAAACCGCGCGTACAACAAGTGCAGTACCGCGTGTTCGGCGCCGCCGATGTAACAATCTACCGGGCCATAGGCTTTTTCAATGGCGGGGTCTACCAGTTTTTCCGTGTTGTGCGGATCCATATAACGTAAATAATACCAGCAAGAACCGGCCCATTGGGGCATGGTGTTCGTTTCGCGTTTGGCCGGGCCGCCGCATTGGGGGCAAGTCGTGTTGACCCAATCGGTTACCGTCGCCAGCGGCGATTCGCCGGTGCCGGACGGTTCAAATTTTTCCACTTCGGGCAGACGCAAAGGCAGTTCGCTTTCCGGCAAGGCAACCACGCCGCATTTGTCGCAATGTACGACGGGGATAGGTTCCCCCCAATACCGTTGACGCGCAAACACCCAATCGCGCAGTTTATACGTTGTTTTTGCGTTTCCGCAGTGATGTTCGGTCAGCCATTTAATCATGGCGGCCTTGCTCTCTTGGACGTGAAGCCCGTTTAAAAAGCCGGAATTGACCAGTTCGCCGTCGCCGGTAAACGCTTCTTTTTCTACGCCCTGTTCGCTTTTGATAACTTCAATAATATCCAAGCCGAACTTTTTAGCAAAAGCATAGTCGCGCTCGTCGTGCGCAGGTACGGCCATAATGGCCCCTGTACCGTAACCCATGAGCACATAGTCAGAAGTCCACACCGGAATTTTTTTCCCGTTGACCGGATTGATAGCATACGCACCCGTGAACACACCTGTTTTTTCTTTGTTGAGTTCGCCGCGTTCTAAATCACTTTTTTTGGCGGCCTCCTTTTGATAAGCGGCCACAGCTTCTTTTTGCTCGGGCGTAACGATTTTTTCCAAAATCGGATGTTCGGGCGAAACGACCATATACGTCGCGCCGAAAAGCGTATCGGGGCGGGTGGTATAGACGGTTAAAATTTCATCGTGTCCGTCCAGTTTAAAAAGCACGTTCGCGCCGTTGGATTTACCAATCCAATTTTTCTGCATGGTTAGCGTGCTTTCCGGCCAATCCAAATCATTGAGCCCTTCCAATAATTCTTCGGCGTAATCGGTAATTTTTAAAATCCATTGGCGCAGCGCCTTGCGTTCAATTTCGTGGCCGCAACGTTCGCATTTTCCGTTAAAAACTTCTTCGTTCGCAAGCCCCGTTTTGCACGACGGACACCAGTTTATCGGCACCGTAGATTCGTAAGCCAGACCTTTTTTGAAAAGTTGCAAGAAAATCCATTGGGTCCATTTGTAATATTGGGGGTCAGTGGTGTCTACCTCGCGGCTCCAATCATAAGCCAAGCCGATAGATTTAATTTGACGGCGAAAATTATCAATGTTTTTCTGCGTCGTTACGCGCGGATGCACTCCGGTAGCGATAGCATAGTTTTCCGCCGGGAGCCCAAACGCGTCCCACCCCATGGGGTGTAAAACGTCGTAGCCGTTCATACGTTTATAGCGTGTCAAAATGTCAGACGCGGTATATCCTTCCGGGTGGCCGACATGAAGGCCCGCCCCCGACGGATACGGGAACATATCCAAACAATAAAATTTTTTGTCAGACGGCATTTTGGGGCTGGCAAACAGGTTGGCCTCTTGCCAGCGGGCTTGTTGTTTTTTGTCAATTTGCGGAAAATTATCGTTACTCATATCTTATTTATTTTATCATTTTAGTAAGTTCTTTTGGCGCAATTTGATAAGCCAATCGGTAACGATGGAATGGACAGCGTGAGAAAGGAATTACCCTCTGGGGTGAAACTTCTTATGCTTGTTTTTGAGGTCTTTAACGTCCAGGTGCGTGTAAATCTGCGTCGTCGTTAAATTGGCGTGGCCGAGCATTTCTTGCAAACTGCGCAAGTCCGCCCCGCCTTGCAGTAAATGTGAGGCAAATGTATGACGGAATAAATGCGGGTGTAAAGGTCGCGAAATGTTGGCTTTTCGCCCAAGCGCAGCCAGATCCCGCCACACACTCACGCGGCTTAGTTTCTTACCGCGATTATTCAAAAAAACTTCGGAGTCCACCTCTTTACCCACGAAATGCGCCGTACGCAACGATAAATACTCTTTGAGCCGTTGGCAGCACGCCGGATGAATCGGCACAAAGCGTTGTTTTCCCCCCTTGCCAAACGCCAAAATCCACCCTTCGTCCGTATTGATATTTTCCAAACGTAGCCCCAATAATTCACTCACGCGCAGCCCCGCCGCATATAAAAGTTCCACAATTGTAAGCGTGCGCACTTCATCAAATTTTTCCGCCGGATACGAAAGCAACCGCTCCATTTCTTCGCGCGTGAGTTGTTCCGGAAGAGAAGCCGGTAATTTAGGCGATTTTAGAAACCGCGTCGGGTCATCTTGGATACGTTGCTCCAAAAGCAGAAATTTATAAAAACTTTTCACGGCTTCCATTTTGCGAAACACACTCGCCGCCGATAGCCCTTCCACATTTTTAAGTTGGTAATTATACTGATCTATCAGCCGGTCGGTAACGTCTTGCGGTAACACTTCGTTTACTTCGCAATATTCTAAAAAGTGCTGCACGTCGGACGCATACGCCGCCTGCGTATTTTTAGACAACTGCCGCTCAAACGATAAGTGGTTTACAAAATCTTCTAAAAGTACCCTATCCATACGGGTATTATAGAAAAATTTAAGCCATGGGGTTTTCAAACTAAAATGTTCTAATGCTAGGCGCGCGCCCCTAATTGCTTCAAAGAAAAAAGCCTTATCCCTAGGCACGCCCAAGGGAAAGATACTCACGCTATCTGACCGAGGGCGTAACAACGAGACAAGGTTTTTTACGAAGAAGAAATACCCCCGGCGGAGGTTGCCTTCCGGTAAAATTCCTAACGGAATTTTCCTGCAGTCCGGGCTCGCGGTACTCGCCTTGCGGCTCACAAGTTCGCACGCAAACTCGTACATCGCTGCGCCTTTCAACTCCCGCCGCACACCAAGCAGTTGGTGTGCTCCGGGACCAAAAATAAAAACCCGCCAAGGCGGGCTTTTGAATTTTACCCCCGGCGGGAGTTGAACTCGCAACCTCTTCCTTAGGACGGAATCGCTCTATCCAATTGAGCTACGGGGGCGTAAATTATTTTTTGGATTTGCGGCGCGGTGCCGGGCGGGAAATTTTTTTCACGGCCTTTTTAACCGTTTTTTTAGCGGCTTTTTTAGGCGTTACTTTTTTAACCGTTTTCTTTTTCCCGGTTTTCTTTGCGGGTTTTACAGATTTCGCCGGTTTGGCAGATTTATGGATTTTTTTCTTTGCCGCGGATTTGACGGCTTGTGTGAACTGTTGGGCTTTGCGCAATAATTTAGCAAGCGCCCCTTGCGGTTTTTCTTCGCCCAAGATATTCGTTTTTACTTTGCCGCGCATAGCCGTATGCAAATTGCGAGTGCGGTAATCCGCCGGAGCCGCAACTTCAATGAGCCCCGCCCGCATAGCTTCGCGACGCAGGGTGCGGATGGCACGGTCTTCAATTTGGCGCACCCGCTCGCGCGAGAGCCCTAACGCATCGGCGACTTCGCCCAGCGTTTTAGGCTCGTTATCGTCCAATCCGTAGCGCATGATAATAATTTGGCGATCGCGATCGCTTAAATCGGCCATGCTTTGGCGAATCGTATTATGATCTTCTTGTTGAAGAAACACATCATGCGGATTGCCTTTTCCGTCGTCGCTAATCGTATCTTCCAACGTCAGATCTTCTTCGTCGTACACGACACTGGTAAGCGAATCAATCCCCTTGGCGGCACTCAAGGTATCTATAATAGATTTTACTTGGCGGGCACTTAAATCCAACTCTTTGGCCATTTCCTGTAAGGACGGCTCACGTCCGTTGGCTTCTTTGAGTTCGTTCCAGGCGCGAAACCAACGTTTCAATTTTCCCCAAGCGTGCGACGGAATTTTAATGGAACCGGATTGTTCTTCAATATATTTACGGATATATTGTTCAATCCAATATACCGCATACGTGGAAAAACGATACCCTTTGGTCGGGTCAAATTTCTCAATGGCTTGGAGTAGCCCTAAATTACCTTCTTCAATTAAATCCATCAGTTCCATACCGGGACGCAAAAAGCGTTTAGCCGTCGGAACAACGAGCCGCAAATTAGTTTCCAAGATTTGGCGTTGGGCCTCTTTATTTCCTTTCTTGGCTAGCGCCCACAAGCGGGAAATTTCCTTGCGGTCCATGTCTTGGGTAATTTTACCCAATTGTTTAAAGTATTCCGTAGTACTATCTAAAGAAGTATCCTGTTCCATACTAATATCATATCAAATTTTCCGCCAAACGCCACCGTTATCTGACCATATAAAAGGGCTGTTCGCAGGCGCAACAACACTATTATAGTGAAAAGAGCAGAGAGATGATTGAACTCAATGACAGGTAATCTATTACGAAATTAAAAATAATAGATATTCCAATTCTCGTGAGCAAGCGGACTTGTTTTTTGGGTAGCATTCTTACAAAGTTGATTGGCAAAATTATCGCTTGGAGTCGCGTAACACGCCCGTTTATTATTCCAAGATTGCTGATTGCTTCCTGCATCACTGTAAGCAAAAATCAACAAAACTCCGGATAGACGGGGATCTTGAGAGTACACAGAATTTGGCTGTCCACTTACTAATTTGTTGAGTTTCAATGCAAAAACTCCTCCAGCCGCAGTAGTAACTGTTTTGTTTTGACTAGACAATGTGCCTTCTATCCCTATATCTAAATTTTCCCAATCGTTCGTATACTCTCCGTTGGCCAAAAAATACCGTTCTTCCGCTTGTACCGTCGCATTAGAAAGTGTAATAAGGTGCGTCATGCGCGCTTTCCCCACCGCTATTTTATATTGCGGCAAAGCCACCGAGGCCAGGATGCCGATGATTAACACGACCACCAATAATTCTATTAACGTAAATCCTTTTTCGTCTAAAACACCCAACAAACTACTTTTGTTTTTCATATATATCCCTCCACAGGAATTTAATACATGCTTATTAAAGCAAAAAAAAAAACAAAGTCAAGCCCTTTTTGTGCCTTTTTAAAAAGCACTTGATAAACCTAAAAGAAAAAACGATAATAAAGTATCAGTTTTTTGTTAGCAAAAGGGAGAAATAACGTGAACAACACAAAAGCATTTACCTTGATTGAACTTTTAGTTGTCGTACTCATCATCGGCATTTTGGCCTCGGTGGCGCTGCCGCAGTATCAAAAGGCAGTAGACAAAAGCCGCTTCTCCAACCTAATGGCTATCACTAAATCGTTGGCGGACGCCAACGAAGTATATTATTTAGCCAACGGGGAATACGCAACCGATTTTGACGCCCTCGCTATTAGTATCCCGGCACAAAGCATTTCCGGATCCGTGGCCACTTTTAATTGGGGACATTGCTACTTATACGGACAACAAGAAGTACGATGTGATAACAACACCACATTAAACAACGAATATATCGTGCATTATGCAAATGATACTAGCGGTTGGAAAGGTTGGACATATTGCACAGCGATCACAACCCAACGGGGTTCCCGGTTTGATAAAGTGTGCGCTACACTAGGCACTTACGTAAGCCAAACCACCTGCGGACTGGGAACTTGCCAAGTTTATAAAATGAGTCAGCGTTAAGTATTTTATTTCGCTACTGCCGCCGGCGTTTTGGGAATGCGGAACCAGAACATCGCGCCCTGACCAAGCCCGGCACTTTCTACACCGATTTCCCCACCGTGCGCATGGACAATTTCTTGCGCGATAGATAAGCCGAGTCCCCACCCTTGTTTTTTGAGGTTACGGTCGTTATCGGACTGGTGGAACTTGAGGAAGATTTTTTCCTTTTCGGTATGCAAAATCCCCGGGCCGTTGTCGGCGACGCGGCAAGTGAGTGTGTCTCCCTCTTCGTAGAAACTAACTTCCACCCGGCCGCCTTGCGGGGCAAATTTAATAGCGTTACCGATCAAATTGCTGAGCACTTGCGATAAGCGGAATCGGTCCGCCACCACGGGAATCGTAATCGGATAATCGTATTTTTGCAAGAAAATCCCTTTCTTCTGGGCGTTGACGGCCTGCAACGTAACCACATCATCTACCAGGGTATTAAAGGTAAAAGGTTGGCCGTCCATTTTAAACCGGCCCGATTCCATCATGGAAATATCCATTAAATCGGTCATCAACATATTCATATTATCGGTGGCTTTCAAAATATTATTTAAGGCAATTTGGTCGTTATTACCCCCGCCTTGCGGACTATCCATCATCAGAACCGACGCAAACCCTTGAATGGACGAAAGCGGTTGACGCAAATCATGCGCGACGATAGACATGAATTTGGAGCGGATTTCGTTAAGCCGCGTAAGCTCTTGGTTAGATAAACGTAACTTGTTAACCATTCCTTCCAACACCGTTACTTTACCGGAAAGTTGCTGTTGCAGAGACGCAATTTGTTGTTGGTAATTGTGTTCCGCTTTCATAATGGTACGGTTCATTTTACGGAGTACAAATTTCTTCGTAATCCAATAGGTAAGTAACGATAACGACGACGCAATAATAACAATGTATACAACTACCAGTTGCCAAGGCATAAACTTTCTCCTTACGCTAATGTTTCGCCCAACGCTGCTTGCAACGCAGAACGTGAAATGGCTCCTTCCCGCAGTAACCGCGGAGCAGCCGTCAAATCTACCACGCTGGAAGCCACCGGACTAAGCGTACCGCCTAATAAAATATAGTCCACTTTTCCGTCAAAGGTTTCCAACAAAATCTTTTCTTCGGTAATAACATCCTGTCCGTGTAAATTAGCGCTTGTACACGCCAGCGGGCCGGACATCTTACGTAGTAATTCTACTAAAAAAGGATGCCCCGGGATACGAAACCCCAGTCCGGCAAAACCGCGACAAAGCGGTTTCCCTTGCTCGGTCGGCGGAACAATCAGCGTAAGTCCACCGGGCCAAAACCGAACGGCTAGTTTTTCGGCATTTTCATTAAACTCGGCCGCTTGCCGCGCTTGGGCCAAACTGCCCGTGAGTAGTTGCAAGGGGCTTGTGGCCGGGCGGTTTTTGAGTTGGTAAATTTTCTGGATACTTGCTTCCTGATACGCTCCCGTACCGATACCGTATACCGTATCGGTGGGCAACACTGCCACCGCGCCGGCTTGCAATTCACCGGCTAAACGGAGCATATCTTCTAACGACACATCGGCTATTTTAAAAACACGGGTTTTCATTTTCTTCCTCAGATTCCGGGGCGGCAGGCCGGTCAATGATGAGTACAAATTCGCCCTGCACCTTGGAGCGTGCGGACAAGTTTTTGATTAGTTCACTCGCGCTCCCGCGGAGCCATTCTTCATATACTTTGGAAAGTTCGCGCGCCACTATCAGGGGCGTATTCTCGCCTAATGTTTTGGAAATCAATTCCAGCATTTTTATCACGCGGTAAGGTGACTCATAGAGTACCACCGGCACGTTTAACGTGTAGGCACTGGAAATGAGTTTAGCCGCCTTGCCGGGTTTGCGCGGCAAAAAACCTAAAAATGTAAAGGCACCGCCCGTAATGCCCGCACCGGCCAAGGCACACGCCACCGCACTCGGGCCGGGCAGTGAGGAAACCCGGATACCCGCTTCCACCGCGTCTCTAACCAACTTCCAACCCGGGTCGGAAATGCACGGCGTACCGCAATCGGAAACCAGAGCAGCCGTCTTGCCTCCTTTTAACATTTCCACACAACGCAAAATAGAACGGTCGTCATTTTCGTTATAGCGAACCGTCGGTTTGGAAATCGCAAAATGGGAAAGCAAAATCTGCGTACGGCGGGTATCCTCACAAAACACCACATCGGCGTTTTTGAGAACGTCCAAAGCACGCAAGGTTATATCTTGTAAATTGCCAATCGGCGTCGGAACGATGTAGAGCATAGATAAAGTATATAAAATAATCACGAAAAACTGGACGCATTTAGTACAATATATAGTTGTTGCAAATACATTATTAAACAAAGAGGAAAACCCGAAAGAAATGTCTAAAATTCTGTCCAAAATCAAATTAAACACGTTCGCCATCATTTTATCTATTTTGGCGATTGTGGCCGCGCTGACGTGGATTATTCCCTCCGGCGCTTATGACCGGACCGATGTAAACGGCCGTCTAGTTGTGGTAGCGGGAACGTATCACCGCGTCGCCGCTAATCCGCAAGGTTTGTTTGATTTATTAAAAGCACCCATAGAGGGCTTTAGCCGCACCGCCGAAGTAATCGTATTTTTACTCGTTATTGGCGGCGTACTAAGTATTGTTGAAAAAACGGGAGCGATTACTGCCGGCATTCAAGCCGCCAGCGGTTTTTTCCACCGTCATCCCAAATTACGTTTCTTGTTTATTCCGCTGGGGGTAATCGTGTTTTCGCTCTGCGGTGCCACGTTTGGCATGTGCGAAGAAGCCCTCATCTTTGTTCCGATTTTCATCCCGCTTGCCTTGTCTTTAGGGTATGACTCGGCCCTCGGTACGGCCATTCCTTTTGTGGGGGCCGGCGTCGGGTTTGCCGCCGCATTTACCAACCCTTTTACCGTCGGGATTGCCCAAGGGATCGCGCAAGTGCCGCTTTATTCCGGCTTGGGCTACCGCTTGATTATTTGGGTCATTTGCACTTCGGTCATCATCACGTGGTTGAGTCTGTATGCGCGCCGCATTCGCAAAGATCCTACCAAAAGTTTGACCTATGAATTTGATACAGAAAAACGGAAAGAATTAAAACTCAGCCAAACCGAAATGCATATGACGCGCCGCCAAAAATGGGTGCTCGTGGCTTTTGGGTTAGGAATGGCCGGGCTCATCATCGGCGTACTCAAACCGCAAGTGTGCGCGTTTATCCACCGCACCTGGGGCATTGATTTAATGACGATGCTTAAACTGGAAGATTCCGGTTGGTACATCACCGAAATTGCCGCTTGGTTTTTAGGAGTCGGTTTTGTATGTGGCATTTTGGGCAAAATGAAAATGCAAAAATTCAGC
This sequence comes from uncultured Elusimicrobium sp., assembly GCA_902766765.1. Classification (GTDB taxonomy): domain Bacteria; phylum Elusimicrobiota; class Elusimicrobia; order Elusimicrobiales; family Elusimicrobiaceae; genus Avelusimicrobium. Next base: position 52,632 of record CACXER010000007.1, read on the forward strand.
GATGCGTTCTTTGACGGCGTACGCAGCATGGCCGAAATTGCTATGCTGCTTTGTTTTGCGCAAGCCATTGTGATTGTAGCCAACAACGGACATATCTTGGACACCATTTTAGAAGCCATGTCCAGCGCTATCAAACACTTGCACCCGATTTGCGCGTCGTGGGCGGCCATGATGTTGCAAACGGTCATAGACTTTTTTATCCCGTCCGGTTCGGGCAAGGCCGTGCTGACAATGCCGATTTTGGCTCCGCTGGCTGACCTGATCGGTATTACTCGGCAGACGATGGTCTTGGCTTTCCAGTTAGGAGGCAGTTGGATGAATATGGTAATCCCCACCGACCCGGTAACTATTGCCGCTATCGGCTTTGCACGCATTGCCTATCCGAAATGGCTTAAATGGATGTTGCCGCTGCTGATTACGATGTATTTACTCTCGTTCCTACTGCTCATTCCGCCGTATTTTATGAAATGGCAGTAAATACGCCGTTGACATCGTTTATTTAGTAAAATAAAAGAAGCCCGATGGATAAAACCAGGGCTTCTTTTAAATTATGCTCAATGAACTGAAAACAATTTCATATTTTCATACGGCCGATTGGATTGTATTCGGAATTGTGGTATTAGCAATCGCAGCCGCGGCAGCGTACGGACATATTCGTTTACGTCATACCGAACAACAAGACAAACTTTCCGCTTTAGATTATTTGCTCATGGGCCGCCAACTCACTTTGCCCCTCTTTGTGGCCACGTTGGTAGCCACCTGGTATGGGGGCATCTTCGGCGTCAATGAAATCACGTTTAATTATGGGATTTTCAACTTTGTTACCCAGGGCATCTTTTGGTATGTCGCCTATTTGATTTTCGCCTTTTTTATCGCTGATAAAATTGCTCGTTATAATTCCATGACGTTGCCCGATTTGACCGAACACATGTTTGGTTCCAAATCCGCTAAAGTATCCGCCGTTTTTACGTTTCTGTATGTCACTCCCGTAGCGTACGTGCTAAGTATAGGACTGTTTTTACACATGGTTTTTGGAATGGACGTTTTACTGGGAATGATTGTAGGCACTTTATTTACTTGTTTGTATACGGCCTGGGGAGGATTCCGCTCAGTCGTATTTTCGGACTTTGTCCAATTTATTGTGATGTGTTCTGCCGTGTTGTTGGTAGTGGTTTTTTCTGTAAGCGTGTTTGGCGGGATGTCCTTTTTAAAAGCCAATTTGCCCCCCTCTCATTTTACATTAACGGGCGGAAACTCGTGGACAAGCACATTTGTGTGGGGATTTATCGCTCTAGCCACTTTGATCAATCCCAGTTTCTACCAATGTTGTTTCGCGGCTAAAAGCCCGCGGGTAGTAAAATGGGGGCTTCTCATTTCTACCGTCATTTGGTTCTGTTTTGATATTTGCACGACGGCCGGTTCCCTCTATGCACGGGCTTTGTTGCCGCACGCCGAGCCCCGGCAGGCTTACTTTTATTATTCCATACAACTATTGCCGGTGGGACTGCGCGGATTCTTTGTGGCAGGCATTTTGTCTATTATTCTATCTACCCTTAACTCGTTTTTATTCATTGCCTCCAACACGTTGAGTTTCGATTTGCTGCGCAAACGATTCAAAAATATCGTTCTTTCCAACCGTATTTGTATCTTTGTGGTAGGCGCAGTGTCTATTATGCTGGCGCAATTATTTCACGGAAGTTTTAAAGAAATTTGGTTGGTTGTGGGTTCGTATTTTTCGGCTTGTTTACTCATTCCAATTCTTATGGGGTACCTATATCCCGGACGTATCAGCGACAAACTATTTACCATTTCGTCCTTAGTCAGTGCCGCAGTAATGACGGTGTGGTACGTGCTGGTGCCCGACCAATGGTTGGACGTCATGGATCCCTTTTATATCGGCGTACTCACCAGTTTAATTATCCTGGTCAGTTGTAGGAGCAAACGTGAAAACATTTCCTCACGCATTATTGATCGGTAACGGGCCGGACGTTTCCCCTCGTTTACTACGCACCTTAGCCCGGCAAGCCGATTTTATCTTAGCCGCCGACGGCGGGGCCAATATCGCCCAAAAAGCCAACGTGCGCCCCCATACTATTATTGGCGATTTTGATTCCGTTACTACCGCCACTCGCCGACAATTTTCTACAGTTCAGTGGGTTTTTGTAGATAACCAAAACAATACTGACTTGCAAAAAGCGCTTGATTTTTTGCTGGCCCGCGGTTACAAAACGTGCACGTTAGTCGGCTTTATGGGCGGACGATTGGATTTTACTTTGGGTAACGCCTTAGCCTTGTTACCGTATGCTAAAAAAATGGACCTCAAAATGATTGGAGAGGGCTGGCAATTATTCCCCGTTTGCAGCCGACGCACGTTCCACGCTAAAGTAGGAGCACGCGTGAGTTTACTGCCACTGACCCGATGTACAGATGTCTGTTTAACCGGATTTCAATTTCCGTTACAAAAAGCCCGATTGCTACCGGGCACCACACGTACGTTAAGTAATCAAGTTTCTCGCCCTCAATGTACCATTTCGCTGACCCGCGGCACATTACTTGTTTATCTGGAAACGAAATAGTCCCATTTTCTCGTAGGCCTTTTTTCTAATTTTTTTGGGTCCTTTGACCCTGTTTTTACCAATATCATTTTTTCCATAATTAAGGTATCAGTTTTTGTAAACTCAAGGAGAAAACGAAAATGAAATTCTATCGTGCTCAAATTAAACACTTACTTTTAATGGCGTTTATTATGTCTTGCTTGGTGCCGGCCGCGGCTCAAATGCCTAGGCATCCGAAACCCAAACCAAAACCAGGGACTCATACGCCGGGCAGACCGGTCAAGTCCAAAAAAGCCCCGAAAAAACATAAAAAATCGTCCGCGACACCCGTAGCGAACAAAACGCATACACCGAACAACTACTTGACTTCCTCTGGAGAAAATGCCGGGATTGTCGCTGATAATACCAGCATGAATCACATTAATTTGGCCTCCACCATTACGCGCGGTGTGCAAATACACCGCTCGGCCATACGAGACCTTTCCGAAGCCGCACAAATCGGCCTCAGCCCCGTACAGCAACAACCACTCCCAGTACAAATTCAACAAACTATTGAATTTGCGCTCAAACCGTTGCTCAAGAAAGAAAACACCTGGAACGAACAACAACGGTTTATGACAAATATGTTCCGAACCCACGATGTCTCTTACTGGTTCTCCCTGAGTGATGCTTTTTTGGAAACGGGAGTTCCCGTGCAAGATGTATTGGCGGTATCCTTGCCATATGCGCCCGTAGTTGGCCATGTGCTTGGTGTTACGCCGGAGTCAACGACGTTAGCCAAAGAATTAGCCCAAAAACGCGAACTTTACCTGTATCCTCAAACGGTATTAGTGGTGGCACGCACGATACAACAGGAACCCAAAGCCATCAATGATATGTTACTTCAAGCGGTAGCCAATCAAAGTTTAGATTCCGCGGGGAAACTAGTTGATGTTTTTCAAGCAGACCCCAATTATGCCTTCCAACATTATTTCTCTTTTGATATATGGCATGATTATGGATTTAGTAATGAGGCAGTAAAATTTTTATTAGATAATCAGGCTGACGTAAATCAAGAAGTGTTTGATTCTTTTACCAAGCCAACCAACACGCGGGCGATTCACCAAGTGGTACATTACAATGCATTTGAACTGTTACACATGCTTAAAAATCGCGGCGCAGATATCAACGCTCCCGATGGCCATGGGAATACTGCCTTGCACTTAGCCGTAGAACGCTTAGATGCGTTGATGGTGGAAAATCTGATTTCTGCCGGGGCACGGCCCGATATTGCTAACCGCGCGGGACTCACCCCCAGACAGTTGTTTAAACAACGCACACGTAGACACTGGCAATTAAAGCCCAATCAAAAAGTAAGTGCCCAACGTATTAAAAAAGCACTCAACTAATTCATAATCCCCGATCAATCGATCGGGGATTTTTTTGCCTTATTTTTGACGGGATAATTTCTTGTATAACTTCTCAGCCGCGGGCCAGCCACTGCGGGCTTTTTCCAAGTACGTTCGGGCTTCTTCCAAACGGCCTTGCTGATAATATAACACACCGATATGGTAAGCAATTTCGGGATATTTTTCCAACGTGTCCGGCGAAAAGGAAAGCAAAATATTCTCAGCCGCCTTTAGATTACCCTGCTTTACATACACCCAGCCCAACGTGTCTTGAAACGACACATCTTGCGGAACCGCCGCTAACGCGCGCGTAATATATTCTTGCGCTTCCTCCAGCCGCGTTTCACGCTCAGCCAAACTATACGCCCACAAATTGAGCGCTGCCGCATATTGAGGTTGTTGGGAAAGAATGATCTGAAGTTGTTGCTCCATCTCTTTATATTTTTTCAAACTTTCCAGCGCATACGCATAATGTAACCGTGCGTCGGTATATTCGGGGCGTTCATCCACTAATTTACCAAAAACACGTGCGGCTCGTTTAAACTCTTTTGCATCGTTAAGAAGTAGTCCATAATAAAATGCCACTTCCACATTGCCCTCAAAACGTTTATAAGCCGCCTCTAATGTACGCAAACTTTCTTCCGGTTGGCCCATTTTTTGTTGTAAAAACGCCACCTGAATTTGATGCGCCGCGTTGGTAGCATAATCGGACCCATCTTGCAAATACGTGATGGCCTTTTCGAAATCACCCTTTTGCTCTGCCAACATAGAGAGAAAATAATTGGAAGCCGGATCCCCGTTATCGTGGGCTTTGGCTTTTAAAAAATATTCCTCTGCTTTGCCCGTATCTTGCACCACCACAAATACAGCCGCCATACGCGAAAAAATACCGGCACTGCCGTATCCCATTTTTTCTAATTCTTCAAACTCATGCAGCATCAAAAAATATTGAGAGGTCTTCTCGTAAATTCCTCCCTTGGCCAGTCGGGGGGCGGGGTCAGCCGGATCGGCTTTAACGGCTTTATCTAAAAACGTTAACGCCTTTTGAAACTGATGGCGGCGAGCATATAACTTACCGATTTGCGTATAGGCCTGGGCAGCAATTTCCGAACGGTCATGCGCCATTTTTTCCAATGTTTCTATCGTTTTTGGCTCATCATACGCCGATAATAGTACCAAATACCGGTAGGCAATTTCGCTATCTTCCGGGGCTAAGGCAAAGGCCTTTTCATAGGCCGACAGCGCTTCTTGCATATTTTTCTTTTGGGCCTGATAAGCGGCGTATACAACAAAATCTTCTGCTTCGTTTTCACCATCTTGGATATAGGAAATATACGGATCGGCAAGTTCCGGTTTATTCATGGCAACCGCCGATTCTACCAACAACCGCCGCAAATATTTGGAGTCCGGCTCGTATTCAAGCGCTTGTTGCAACGAGGCAAACGCCCGCGGCGCATCGTTTTGATAAACATAAATGGCTTCTAAAAACGAATTAAATAGTTGTGCTTCCCGTTTCCCTTCTTCGCTAATTTCCAGCGCGAACACCGGGACGGTTGCCAACAAATACAATCCCAACACAATTTTTTTCATACTGTTTTCCCGAGTAGTAACGCATCTTCGTTACCGGCATAAAAATTTTTTCGCACACCTACCTGTACAAACCCCGCCTGCTCATAGAGTTTAACGGCAGGGACATTATGCACGCCGACTTCTAACGTAATTTGCCCCCCACCTTGAGCACGTACCCATGCCAATGCTTGGTCCATCAGGGCGCGTCCGATACCACGTCGTAACGAAGTAGCAAGTACTCCCACATTTAGAATTTCACCTACTCCGGCCACAAATCGCAATGCCAGAAACCCTACAATCTGTCCGTTTTCTTCCGCACACCAAATCCGAGCCGAGGCTTCCGCCAGTTCCGTCTTCCACCCGTTTTCCTTCCACTGAGCACAACGTGGCTGTCCGGCTTCTATAGTGGCCAGCGCAGGCACATCGGCAAGTACGGCAGGACGAAAAATCATTTAGGAGTAATCAGTTCAAAACGCGCGGGCTTTAGATATAACGGTTCTAACGCGTCTTGCTTTAGTAATTCATCTTGCGCTAGCGCCAACAATGTTTGCGGACGTACCCGACAATCGGCCGCGGCGGCTAACGGATATTTATTTTCGGTGAGTTCGGCGAGCGAATCCCCGTTTTTGTCGGTACCTGCCAACAATAACGGAGCCGGATAATCAGCCAAACGCGTGAGCAATTCTTCACGAGAAAGCCACATCGGTTGACTATTTTTCTCATCAAAAATCTGCAGGAAATATTCCTCGCGAAACGCGTGCAATACAACTCCCAACACACCGGACGGATAAGACTTTATAAAGCGTCTATAGACGGCTGAAACAACAACTTGCCGACGTAAAATTTCAAACAAAGTGGCTCCGTACACTTCGGCTTGGTTTAGGTATTTCATCATAGAGGCAAACGTAAGCGCAATGCGTATTCCCGTAAAACGACCCGGGCCGCGCACGATACAGATTTTCTTTACATCTTGTAATTGAGCCCCGCCGGCAGCCAACGTACGCTGCATCAACGGAAACAACAAGCGCTCTTGCTTGATTCCTTTTTGACGGCGGGCTAATTTTTTTGCAGGGGTTTGCGCTGCCACCAAGAGTGGCGAGCCCGACGTATCTAACCCTAAAATGACGGTTTTACCGCTTTGCATAACGCCTCCAAACATACGTCCGATACACGCCCGAATGAAGCTAATTTAATGATCCGTTTATCCCCTTGTTGTAACACAAAATCCATTTCTAAACGGTCTCTGGGCAACATGGCGGCTATCGGGTCGGGCCATTCGGCCAAGATAATGGCTTGTTCATCTTCTAACATTTCTTCAAAACCTAAATTAAACACTTCGCCTTCTTCCAAACGGAATAAATCAATGTGAAATAAGCAGCGATTTTTGTTCTGATATTTTTTCATTAAACTGAAACTGGCACTTGTGGGCGAACTTTTGAGTCCAAGTGCACCGGCAATCCCTTTAACAAAAACTGTTTTCCCCGCGCCAATGGGGCCACGCAAAAAGATAATTTCTCCCCCCTGCAAAGCGCGCGCAAAATGCGCCGCTATTGCCAGCGTTTCTTCACGAGAAGACGTAGTAATTTGGGCTGTTTTCATTATTTCACCGTTTTAATACATACGGTACGGCCATCAATAACTTGGCGGTCCTCGTTCATCGGGTCCAACACATCATCACCGTCCACGACAAACACATACTTATATTCTCCCGCCGTCAACGCCACCGAAGTTTCAAAATATCCTTTGCGGTATGCTTTGAGTTCAATAGGGTCTTGCCCCCAACGGTTAAAATCAGCTGCCAGTTCCACTTTTTTGGCTCCGGGAACCGTAAGATAAAATTTACGATATTTCACTTCCGTATCGTAGGGAAGCGGACGAGGTTTTTGGCGTACTTGCAAACTATCTTTACTCAGCGGAGCAATCGAAGCGGTATTTTCTATAGCGCTGGCGGCGTATTCATAGTAATCCGATGCTACCGCAAAAAACCACGTCAGCATAAATACCATTAAAAACAGAAAGAATGCAAACAACACACCCGGTTGTTTAGTCTTGGACATCTAAAAAACTCCTCAGGTAAAATTGGGCCCCACACGAGGTAACAACTTTTTCTACCGCTTTCGGATCGGCTCCGGTTTGATCTACACAACTGGCCACTACTTTCTTCAAACCGGCCTGCACACATAAGCGGATAAATTCTACAACACTCTCGTAGCCGTCTTGATATTCCGTTTCCGGACGAACCAGTTTGCGCCACGTTTGCTCATCTTGTGCATTGAGACTAACGTTTATCGCGTCTAACACTTGGGCCAGTTCAGGCACGATATTTTTATGATTGATTAAATTGCCCAACCCGTTCGTATTTAAACGAATCGCAAAAGGCGGATACTTGGATTGCGCCCGCCAACCCTTGAGGGTTTGGGCTACAAAAAGAAGCACATCCAGCCGCATCGTCGGCTCACCGTAACCACAAAACACCACCTCTTTAAAGGGGGCTTTGGGCAATTCCTTTTCTAAGGCGGCCACCACTTCCGCCGCCGAGGGCTCCCCGGTAGCCAAACTTAAATTATTGCCGTGAAAATCCATTTTCCATTTCGTTTTGATACAAAATGTGCACAAATTCGGACAGCGATTTGTTAGGTTGATATAAACGCCGTCTTGGAAACGATAAACAATAGCAGGTGTCTTCATAAAATACCTCTTATAAGTATTATACCAATTTGGTTACAATGAAAAATCTACGAACCATCTTTCCTACTCCACTCTAAACTCCTGTTCCAGTCGGCGGTGCCGACTCCTTAAGGGCTGGACTTTTCGTGAATAAACTTCTATAATGAGAATGTAAAAGTTTCTCAAGGAGCGTTCCATGGTCTTACGTAAACAAGGTTTTACATTAATGGAAATATTGGCAACCATTTTGATTATCGGCATCCTAGCAGCGATTGCTGTACCGGAATACCAGACTGCCGTGGCTAATAGCCGTTTAAGCACCGTCATGGGAAACGTAAAAACTATTGCAGACAATTTAGAAGTGTATCACCTATCTATGGATTCGTACCCTACAAACGGACTGACTAATTTGGATATAGAAATTTCCGGCTGTACCCTTACCAACGGAGTCTATAGTTGTACCAACGGTACCGTCTATGCTTTTGGTATCAGCGCTACAGACCAACCTGTCGGCGGTTTCTTGGGAAACAAACAAGGGTTGGCATATATTCAATACTTAAAAGAAGAACCTACCATTACCAAACGCAATCAACGGGAATGTTGGGCCGATTCCAGCAATGAGTTGGCTAACCGCGTATGCTTGAATTTGGAAGGAGTACGACAAGGTACTAACACTTGGCGTAGCGATAGCGAACTCAATCACTCAAATTCGACGTGGAACGTCTATATCTTGCCGTAATTTTTTATTTCTTGTTGATTTGTTTAGGAAGGGTGGCCGAGTGGTTTAAGGCGTCAGTCTTGAAAACTGATGTAGGGGCAACTCTACCGAGGGTTCGAATCCCTCCCCTTC
>CACXER010000008.1 GCA_902766765.1 uncultured Elusimicrobium sp.
AATTTTTACAAGGGAAAAAGTCTTTACTTCTTAAACATTTCCGTGGCACGGTCAAAAATGCCGTTGCAATAGGCAATTGCCAACCCATAATTGGAAACCGGAATACCGTGCTGGGCCAGCATTTCCAAGCGGCGTAAAATTTGCGTGCGTGTTACCATGCACCCGCCGCATTGTATGGCTAACTTATACGTTTCCACGTCGGAGGGTAACGAATCTAAACTGGCAATCACGGTAAACTGAAGTTTTTTGCCGGTAAATTTTTGGAGCCAATTAGGCAGTTTCGTGCGGCCGATGTCATCGCACTTATTGACGCTGTGCGAGCACGACTCCATAATGAGCACTTTATCCCCCTCTTGCAAGCGGCTAATCGCGCGGGTACCATTCAAATACGCATCAAAATCACCTTTGAGCCGCGAGAACAAAATACTAAAACTTGTAAGCGGAATTTCCGGTGGCACTACCGCGCTGACATATTCAAACACTTGCGAATCGGTAACCACCAATTTCGGCGTGTGCGTTTGTAAATACTCACGTAGTTCGGTATCTTTTAGACACACCGCCACCGCTCCGATATCCAATAAATTACGTAGCGTTTGCACTTGCGGCAAAATAAGCCGTCCCTCGGGGGCGGACGCATCTATGGGGATAACCAGCACCACTTCATCCCCCGCGCGGACATGGTCGTCCAAGAGCACATTTTGCGAGTAAGAACTTTTAGGTAAGTATTGTTTGATTTTATCCAACACCGGTGCCACGTTAGGTTTTTTACACGAAAAACGCACCACATCTGCCCCGCGGATATCATCTTGCAACGGGTCCACGTCTTCTTTATTATGCACGAAGAAAAACGGGATTTTCCGCGCCACACACGACTCCATTAAACTGTGTTCATACGCTCCAAACTCACCCGCAAAAACGAGAATAGCCAAATCCACATGGTCAAACGACTCATGCGCACGTTGAATACGCAGCGTACCGAGGTCGGACGTATCGTCTATCCCGGCCGTATCAATGAATACCACCGGGCCGATGCCCAAAATTTCCATGGTTTTTCTAACGGGATCAGTAGTTGTGCCGGGCTTGTCAGACACGACGGCCACGTCCTGCCCGACGAGGACATTTATCAGGGAACTCTTCCCCACGTTCATTTTTCCAAAAATACCGATATGCGGCTTATTTACTTTTACCATAATTGTAGTATAGCAAATACCACGGACGAAAAGCGCAAGGTAAACGAAGTCCCTATTTTTAGGCCAGGCATGGAACCAAGCATTTAAAAAACACTTGATAAATCAAAAAAACTATAATAGAGTATCAGTAAAAAACAGAGGAGCAAACAACATGAAAAACAAACAAGCATTTACACTAATAGAATTGTTAGTCGTAGTCCTTATCATTGGTATACTTGCGGCGGTAGCGTTGCCGCAATATAAAGTGGCGGTGGCTAAAGCACGCGCCGCAGAAGCAATCACTGCTATGAAAGCATTATCGGAAGCAGAAGAAATTTATTATATGACTAACAATCGATATACCGCAGATATAACCGAACTTGATGTAACTGTTCCAGATACAAGCACTTATTACACTTACACCTGTTATGAAAATTCTTTTCCAAGTTGTTTGGCCAAACCAAAACAAGCCGGCTATCCTGTTTTTGAATTTAATTTCCAACAGAGTTCTTATGCTGGTAAACGTTGGTGCCAAGTATGGGACACTTCTTACCGAGGCAATCAACAAGCCCTGCGAATTTGCAAAGCATTCGGCACAAAAGACCCTGTAATCACCCACGCCGATTATTATTTAATGCAATAATACGTCCCAATCTCTCATCCCTAATCCCCTTCATATAAGGTATAATGGAAATATATACCTTATCGGGGGAGATTATGAACAAATTTGATACATATTTAAAAGAACGCGCCAAACTGGTAGAAAAGAATCTATCCAAGTATATTGCGCACATTCCTAACGCGCCGAAAATTCTGACCGACGCGATGGACTATTCCTTACAAGCGGGCGGCAAACGCGTACGTCCTATCCTTTTAATGGCTACCGCTGAGGCGTTTGGCAAAAAAGCCACGGACGTCTTGCCCGCCGCGTGCGCCGTGGAAATGCTCCACACCTATTCTTTAATTCACGACGATCTGCCGTGCATGGATAATGACGACTTACGCCGCGGCAAACCCACCAACCATAAAGTGTTCGGCGAAGATTTGGCCTTACTCGCGGGCGATGCACTACTCACCTACGTGTTTGAAGTGTTTGCCCAAAACGGAAAAGTAAAATCTATCGGTGCGGAAAACACGTTAAACGCACTGGGTAATTTTGCCCGTTGCGCAGGGGCGTCGGGCATGGTGGGCGGACAAACGGCCGATGTATACGCCGAAGGGATGGGCACGCAAGACGCGCACAGTTTCCGCGCGGATAAACTGCGCAAGACCTCTAAACCGCTCGCCAAAAAAACCTTGCACTATTTTATGTTACCCACTACCGTCAAGGAAACAACCCCGGAAACGATTTTAAATTATATTCACGCCAATAAAACGGGCGCGCTTATCCGCGGCAGCGTGGAAACGGGTGCGTTACTGGCCGGTGTGAAAGGTACAGATTTGAAAAAAATCCAAACGTATGCAAATAGTATCGGGCTTGTGTTCCAAATCGTAGATGATATTTTGGATGTTACCGCCTCGGCCAAGCAACTCGGCAAATCCAACAGCGACAGCGAAAACGGCAAACTCACGTTCGTCAGTTTGTATGGATTAGAGGGGAGCCGCAAACATGCCCAATTACTAATTGCCAAAGCGCAAAAGGCCTTAGACGGCTTGAAAACGGCTCGTCCGAAAAACCTGTGGCCGTTGTACGAAATGGCAGAATTTTTCAAAACCCGGACGTATTAAAATTTATAAGGAGTAAGCATGAAAGTCCTCCCCAGTATAAAATCCCCCCGCGATTTGCGGCTGATTAAAAAAGAATTGCTCCCCACCTTGTGCGAGGAACTGCGCGAGCAAATCATCCAAACCGCCAGCCATAACGGCGGCCATTTGGGATCCAGTTTAGGGGCGGTGGAAATTATTACCGCTTTACACTACGTGTTTAATACGCCCGACGATAAAATCGTGTTTGACACGGGGCACCAGGCCTATGCGCACAAACTGTTAACGGGTCGCCAAAAAGAATTTAATAAAGTGCGCACCAAAGGCGGCATCAGCGGTTTTCCCAAACGCCACGAAAGCGAATATGACACCTTTGGCGTCGGCCACGCCTCTACGGCTATTTCGGCTGCTCTGGGAATGGCGATTGCACGCGACCAACAAAAATCACCGGACCGAGTAATTGCCGTCGTGGGTGATGGATGTTTGACGGGCGGCATGGCGTATGAAGCCATGCAAAATGCCGGGCTGTTGCGAACGGACTTACTCGTCATTTTAAACGATAACCAGATGTTTATCTCCCAACGTGTGGGAGCTTTGGGTAAAGCACTTACCAAACTCTTAACCACCAAATATGTACAATTGGCCGAAGAAAAAGCCACCAACTTTTTACAACGCTTTGACGAACTGGGCAACAACGCCGCCAAGCTGGCTAAACGCGCGCGCGCCATTCTATTCCCGGGGACGCTCTTTGAAGAAATGGGTTTTCGTTATTTCGGTCCCGTCAACGGAAACGATATTGACGCTATGATTGACGTATTGGAAAATGTCAAAAACGTCAAAGGGCCCGTTATTTTGCACGTAGTAACCAAAAAAGGCAAGGGATACAAACCCGCCGAAGAGTCCCCCACCAAATTTCACGGCGTAGGACTTTTTGACGTGGAAACAGGCGACAGTTTAGGAAAATCCGACCGGATTTCATTTACGCAGGCATTTTCCAAAGCGCTGTTAAAACTGGCCGCCAAGGACGAAAAAATCAATGCTATCACTGCCGCCATGCCCGAAGGAACGGGTTTAGATGCGTTTCGCGATAAATATCCTTCCCGTTATTTTGACGTCGGTATTGCCGAAGAACATGCCGCTACGTTTGCCGCCGGACTGGCCGCCAACGGCTTAAAGCCCGTCGTGGCCTTATATTCCACGTTTGCCCAACGATGCTTTGACCAAATTTTGCACGACATTGCGCTGCAAAATCTGCCCGTTGTGTTCGCCTTAGACCGCGCGGGAATTGTGGGCGAAGACGGACCAACCCACCACGGCGTATTTGATTTGAGTTTCCTGCGCGAAATCCCGCAGTTGACCATCGCCGCACCGGCGGATGAAAACGAATTGCAACATTTACTAAAAACCGCGTTTGATGCCAAAGCGCCGTTTGTGCTGCGCTATCCGCGCGGGGCGGGCTTTAACGTGCCGATGGATGACAAACCCAAAGCACTTCCTATCGGCAAAGGCGCGTGGCTCAAAAAAGGCAACGACGTAACGATCTTGGCCATCGGCAACCGCGTCCATCCCGCCGAAAAAGCGGCTGAGTTACTTGCCGAGCAAGGCATCAAGGCGGGTGTTATCAATATGCGTTTTGTTAAACCGCTGGACACGGACCTTATTGACGAAGCTCTTAAAATTTCCCAATATATTGTAACAGTGGAAGACAATGTTTTGGCCGGCGGGTTTGGTTCTGCCGTGGCCGAATACTTGGCCGACAAACAGGCACCGTTCAAACTGTTGCGATTGGGATATCCCGATGAATTTGTAGAACATGGCAAATCTGCCCTGCTATACGCGCAGTACGACTTAGATGCCCAGCACCAAGCCGAGAAGATTTCAAATTGGATAAAATAAGGAGAGACTTATGGCAATTAACCCGAAAGATTTTCCGCACGATTCTTCGTACATTAAAGCGTATGAAGATATGAACTTGTTAAAGCACGACGTCATGCGCCCTATACGCATGGAATTGGAAGTGCTAAAACCGGAGTTGTACCTTAAATACTTTGATATTGAAGATACCATCGTCTGCTTCGGCAGCGCCCGCATTTATGAAGCGGAAAAATCTAAAGAGCGTATCAAAACGCTGGAAGAACAACTGGCTAAAAAGCCGCAAGACCAAGAACTGCAATCGAAACTCAAAGAAGCCAAAGCGCTTGATTCGTTGTCCAAATACTACGACAGCGCCCGCGAATTTGCCAAGATTGTCGCCCAGCGTGCCGGGGATAAATACGCCGTTGTTACCGGCGGCGGCCCGGGTATTATGGAAGCGGCCAACCGCGGCGCCTTTGAAAACGGCGGCAAAAGCGTAGGGCTCAACATTACCCTGCCGCACGAACAACGCCCCAATCCGTATATCTGCAAAAACATGGCGTTTTTGTTTCACTATTTTGCGATCCGCAAAATTCACTTTGTGATGCGCGCCAAAGCATTTGTGGTTTTCCCGGGCGGATTTGGTACGTTTGACGAACTATTTGAAATTTTAACCCTCATCCAAACCGGTAAAAAAACGAATATCCCGGTAGTGCTGGTGGGTAAGGAATTCTGGACAAAAGTCATCAACGTAGAGGCGTTAGCCAACTACGGTGTGATTTCACGCAAGGACATGCACCTGTGCCCGATTGTGGAAACCGCCGAAGAAGCGTGGGAAATTGTTTCCAAGGCGTGTAAGATTAAATAGAAAATAGTACCTACAAAAAATCGCCCCACATACAAAATGTGGGGCGATTTAAAAATCAAAACCTTTTTTTCCCCAATAAAAACAGCCACCCATTTAAGGACGGCTGTTTTTAAATCGGCTGCAACAGCGATTTATTCTTCGGCTTCTTCGTTGGCGCGTTCGGTGCGTTTACGCACTAAGTGCGATAAGATTTTTTTGCGTAAGCGAATAGATTTAGGCGTAATTTCCGCCAGTTCATCCGGCGCAATATATTCCACGGCCTGTTCCAAACTCATCGTGCGCGGCGGCGTAAGCACATAGGACTCATCACTGGCTTTACTGCGCATATTGCTCAAATGTTTGGCTTTGCACGGATTGACAACTAAATCGTTAGAGCGTGAATTTTGCCCCACAATTTCCCCCGCGTACACTTTCACACCGGGGCCCAAGAACAATTCGCCGTTGTCTTCCAGCGCAAACAGGGCGTAAGGCGTTGTTTCGCCGTCTTCTTTGGCAATGAGCACCCCGTTGCGGCGTAAGTCGGGCAAGTTGACTTTGGGGAAATAGCCCTTGAAACTGTGGTGCATAATACCCGTACCGCGGGTACTGGTTAAAAATTCGTTTTTAAAACCGAGTAGCGCGCGCGACGGGATAAGATATTCCAACCGCAAGCGTTCTTCCCCTTCGGAAACCATATTTTCCAGTTTGGCAGCCCGCGTACCTAAAATGGTAAACACCGCCCCCTGAAATTCCGAGCGGATATCCAACACCAGATATTCCATCGGTTCCAAAACTTGTCCGTTTTCTTCTTTGTAAATTACTTCGGGTGAAGATACGGCGAGTTCAAACCCTTCGCGGCGCATATTTTCAATAAGAATAGTAAGGTGTAACTCGCCGCGACCATAGACTTTAAATTTCCCTTCGCCCTCCAACTGTTCCACTTTTAGCCCGACGTTGGTTTGGGCTTCTTTTTCCAAGCGGTTTTTTAAGTGGCGGCTGGTGACAAATTTTCCTTCTTTGCCGGAGAACGGGCTGTCGTTGACCATAAAGTCCATCGACATCGTCGGCTCATCAATACTTAAAGGCGGCAAGGCATTTAACGCATCGGGGCGGCAAATCGTATCGCCTACGTCCACTCCCTCCAACCCGGCAATAGACACAATGTCCCCCGCGCGGGCGCTTTCCACCTCTACCTTACCGAGCCCCAAAAAGCGTTCAATTTTGGCGGCTTTGGCTTGCGTAACAGAGCCGTCGCGGTGCATGAGCGCTACCGTTTGGCCTTTAGAAATATTCCCCGCCAAAATACGTCCGATACCGACGTGGCCCAAAAAATTATTATAATCCAACATCGTTACTTGCATTTGCAAGGGAGCATCGGGGCGCGCTTCGGGTGCGGGTACGTGTGACAAAATGGTATCCAAAATCGGCGCGATATCTTTACCTTGCTCCTCCATTTTAAGACTCGCCCACCCGGCACGGCCGGAAGCGTAAATAATCGGGAAATCTAATTGTTCGTCGGTAGCTCCCAGTTCCATAAAGAGGTTAAACACTTCATCCACGACTTCGCTGGGGCGGATGTGATCGCGATCCATTTTGTTGATAACAACAATCGGCCGGAGTCCCAAAGCGAGCGCTTTACGTAGCACAAAGCGCGTTTGCGGCATGGGGCCTTCCACCGCGTCCACCATTAAAATAGCGCCATCTACCATACGCAGTACGCGTTCCACTTCACTGCCGAAGTCGGCGTGACCGGGTGTATCTACAATATTGATGGTGTGACCTTTATAGCCGATAGAAGTACACTTGGCCAAAATAGTAATACCGCGTTCGCGCTCCAACGGGTTGGAATCCAGCACGGTATCTTGGGCCTGGTCTTCTTTTACTTTAAATTCTCCGGCAAATTTAAGCAAGGCATCTACAACGGTTGTCTTGCCGTGGTCTACGTGGGCGATAATAGCCACGTTGCGTACGTCTTGGCGGGTATCAGTCATCTGTTTTTCCTCAATAAAATTTCCACAAAAAACCCCGCTCGGGCGGGATTGCATAACGCAACATGCGCGCAATACTTGTGATTACTTATATTTTAGTATTTTTTGAGACGTTATGCTTGAAAAAATGGACTTCCCCCGTGCCAACAAATTTTTTATAATACTTCCATGGAACGATTTTTACAAATGATAGGCGTAGTGGCCGCCTTATACGTAGCGTACCGTTTGAGTTTGGGCAAGTGGGATTACACTTCCCCCCAAAAACGCGAACAACGCAAAACGGAACTGAAAGAGGCCGGCCTTTCCACGCGGTTTTATTTCATGCACGCGCGCACGCAAGGCGTTTTGACGCTACTGAGCGGCGGGCTATTCACGTTTTATTGGCTGTATAAACAATGGCTGTACGTGTTGCGCGGGTTCAAACGCGTTGGGAACGAACCGCTGCAAGGTGGAGCGTTTCGCCGGGCAATTGGCGGCGTGTGGAGTTTTTTTGCCTTGGCCGAACTCATCAACCGCACGTCCGAATATATGCGCAAACCGACCTCGTGGCCGGCGGCATTGTGGGGCACGTTGTGGCTGGGCGGCCTGGTAGTTGTATTTTGCCCGGTGCACTACGGGTGGCGGATACTCGGTTATCTGTTGTGGTGTTTAGCCCCGTCGGTATATCAGCGGCGCATCAATTCGCTCACCAGCGAACACATTTCCGCTTTTCCCCGCACGATAGAAATTCTGGTAACCCTCTGTGGAGCTGCGTGTGCCTTGGGGATAGGAGCCCTCGTGCGCGCACTACTAAAATAATTTGCCAACTCGTTTTAACACCCCGCCTGAAACGGCGGGATGTTTTTTATCCCGTTTTTCGGCAAATAACCTGTTCCGCTAAATTTTGCTTGACAAACCAAAAAAAAAAAACAATAATAAAGTATCAGTAAGAAATTACAAAGGAGCAAACAACATGAAAAATACAAAAGCATTTACACTGATCGAATTATTAGTAGTAGTCCTCATCATCGGTATTTTGGCGGCGGTGGCCCTGCCTCAATACAAGGTAGCCGTGGAAAAAGCCCGCACTGCCGAGGCATTGACAACGTTGTCGGCCTTCTCCAAAGCCATAGATGTCTATGTAATGGAAAATGGATTTTCTAAAGTAGATTTAATCGGACAAGCAAGCGAGGGGTGGGGTGATGCTACCGAATCTTTAGATATAGAAATGAACAAAGGCATTGATTGCACTACCGACGATTATTGCCACTCCAAAAATTTCCGTTACGACGCTTCTTGCATTAGCGATTATTGCACAGTGTTTGCGTATCGCCAAGAAAACGGAGAAAAAACAAAGCCCCTGCAATACATGCTACAATTTCGTCTTTACGCTAACAATGAACAATGGCAACGTGATTGTGCCGGATATACCGACGTTGGCCGAAATATTTGCAACGCCTTAAAAGGCCAAGGATTTAACTAACCTAATAAAACCCCCAAGGATTTTTCCTCGGGGGTTTTAAAGTGCGGTTTAAACCAAATTATTTGGCTTGGGAAACGGCTACGGCAAGCGCCACCGTCGCACCTACCATCGGGTTATTCCCCATACCAATTAAACCCATCATTTCCACGTGGGCCGGAACGGACGACGAACCCGCAAATTGCGCGTCGCTGTGCATGCGTCCCATGGTATCGGTCATACCGTACGAGGCAGGACCTGCGGCCATATTGTCCGGGTGTAAGGTGCGGCCAGTACCGCCGCCGGACGCCACGGAGAAATATTTTTTGCCGTTTTCGGTCGCCCATTTTTTGTAGGTACCGGCAACGGGATGTTGAAAGCGGGTCGGGTTGGTGGAGTTTCCGGTAATGGACACGTCCACGCCTTCGTGGCGCATAATGGCTACGCCTTCGTTCACATCATCAGCGCCGTAGCATTTTACTTTGGCGCGGTCGCCTTCGGAGAATGCTTTTTCGCTGACGATTTTAAGTTCACCCGTTTTGTAGTTATATTCGGTTTCCACAGACGTAAAACCGTTGATGCGGGAAATGATATACGCTGCATCTTTACCTAAACCGTTCAAAATAACGCGCAAGGGTTCTTTGCGTACTTTGTTAGCGGTGCGGGCAATACCGATAGCCCCTTCCGCCGCGGCGAAACTTTCGTGCCCGGCTAAAAAGCAGAAGCATTTGGTTTCTTCGCGAAGTAACATCGCACCCAAATTACCATGTCCCAAACCTACGGCACGTTGGTCGGCTACAGAGCCGGGAATGCAGAAACTTTGCAGCCCCACACCGATTTGTTCGGCGGCTTCAGCGGCGGTTTTGACGCCTTTCTTAAAAGCAATCGCCGCACCGACGGTGTACGCCCACACGGCGTTTTCAAACGCGATGGGTTGGATGCCTTTTACAATGGCTTCCACGTCTACACCTTTTTTGGTGCAGATTTCTTTGGCTTCTTCTAACGATTTGATGCCGTTTTCTTTGAGTACGGCATTGATTTTATCAATTCTTCTTTCGTATCCT
>CACXER010000009.1 GCA_902766765.1 uncultured Elusimicrobium sp.
CTTTCTCGTCGGGAAACTGAAAATTTTAATAACAAAAAATGTAAAAACTATGAAGCTACTTGGCAGAAAAATGGCAGAAAAACTATATCAAAAATCCCGCGGAAAAAATCTGTATTCTATAAAAGTTTTTAAGGGGCAAAAAGTTTATGTCGCAAATAGCGCAGTGAACTTTTAATACAATGCTATAATAGAATTATTACACCTACGGATGTCCATTATGCCTAAAAAGTATATCAGCGAAAACGCAGAGTTAATGAAAGAATGGGATTGGGAACAAAATAAAGATTTAGATCCTAGCAAACTGACTATGGGAAGTCATACAGTAGCGTGGTGGAAATGTGAATTAGAGCATAAGTATGAAATGATGGTCAAATTAAAAACTCATGGTTATGGTTGTCCTTATTGTTCCAATAAACGAGTATTAATTGGTTATAATGATTTACAAACAACACATCCACAAATTGCGGCGGAATGGCATCCTACTAAAAATGCCCCTTTGACTCCAAAGCAAGTAACTTATGGAAGTGGAAAAGAAATATGGTGGTTGTGTTCAAAATGTAAATATGAGTGGCTTACGAAAGTTGAAGCAAGAACCATTAACCATACAGGATGCCCTGCCTGTGCAAACTTAGTTGTATGGAAAGGCCATAATGATTTACGGACGACACATCCACAAATTGCGGCGGAATGGCATCCTACTAAAAATGCCCCTTTGACTCCAGCGGACGTTGTGGCCGGTTCTAATAGAAAAGTATGGTGGCTATGTCCTATAGGACATTCATACAAAGCCGCTATTTGTTGGCGAACCCGTGGAACAAAATGTCCACAATGCGACTCTGGAAAACATACTTCATTTGCTGAACAGGCAATATTCTTTTATGTCAAAAAACTCTATCCAGATGCTATCAGCCAATATCATGCTGATTTTTTAGGGAAATTAGAATTGGACATATATATTCCTTCCATCCAGTATGCAATAGAGTACGATGGAAAACCTTGGCATAACAAAAAAGGTGCTTTGGAACGTGATCAAAAGAAATATCAATTGTGTAATAAAATGGGTATTAAACTTGTACGCATTCAAGAACAAATGAGCCCTTTGGGGTCAGATGTTGCTGATTGGTCATTAAGTACAGAAAAAATTCATCGGTACGATCGATTAGAGTTTATAATATCGCAATTACTGAGGAAATTGGATTTTAGTGGGAAATATTTTCTGCGTAAATTCGGCATAAATATTACACGAGATCAATTTGAAATCCAAAAATATAAATTATCAATTCGTGAAAAAAACTCTCTTGAAAAGTTATATCCGGATATTGCAAAAGAATGGAATTATGCACGTAATGGTGATTTAACTCCCAAAATGTTTGTTCCTGGTTCTCATCAGAGGGTATGGTGGACATGCCATATTTGTGGATACGAATATTATATGTCCATATATCATAGAACCCAACGCAAACAAGGATGTAAAAAATGCGGAATAGAAAAAAGAAGAAATAGCCAGTCAACATCCGTAGAGATGGTTGATATACAGACAAATGAAGTAATCAAAACATTTTCCTCTATTCAAGAAGCTGCCCGATCCTTAAATATTATGCCTTCTAATATTTGCATGGCATGTAAAGGAATTCGTAACAAAGCAGGTGGCTATAAGTGGCGTTATAAAAAGTAAAAGCGTTATCCGCGCTAGAGAAACTTGAACCTATCGACGATAGATATACTTGTATAAGCCAGAAAAAGGTTGTTTTTAGCAAATTTGGAAAAAGTACGGCAGAAAATTCGTACATGCTCCGTCGGTAGTACAACGCTTGGTGGGCGCAGATTTTGAGCCCGCACCTTGTGTGCGGGCTCATCAATTAACCAAAGTTTTGGGAAAAATCGTACGGCCTGCGAACGGCAGTCCCCGTGCTCGTGGAAGGATTAGGTGTTACGCACATTCCTTTCACATAATCTTTTCCCATAATCCTACGGAGCCAATTATAAAATTTGTCTGTGAGCATCGGCGAGCAATTTGTTGCGGAATCCACGCTGACCACATAATTCCCGTACGTCATGGGCGAGCCGGAGGTGCCGGGTATTAACTCGGTAACACGCTCATAAAAGATAGCACTTGTGCCGCGTTGCGTGCCCTGCGGCTTAAACGTGAATTTCACAACGCCTTTGTTTGGTTCGTGTATGTAATACGCGGTTAAGGGGAAGTAATAGGGGGTCACTCCCGGATAACCTAACTCGTCTATTACCGTTTGTTCCGATAAAATAAATAAATGGAAAGGTTTGATTGGATGATTCAAAAATCTCTTCCATACGGAAGATGCTTGTGTTTGCGCGGCCGATAAATCGTTTCGGACCTCCGCTAACATTTCTTCTGAGAGATTATTTCCTAATGAACTCAGTTGTTCTTTCATCTGTTGAATTTCTTGGTTGGCCTGCGCAAACGCTGCTTGGGAAGGATCGTCATCGGGGACATAAATCAAGGCCAAATCCTCTCCCCGCCCGGCATTGGTGGAATTTAATTTTAATCGCGGGTTAAATAAATACACTTTCCCTTTGGCATTTCTGCCGGTGGCTGTCATGTCTATCACTAATGAGAAAGGAGCCGCCGCGCCGGGTGCATCCGACCGTTCCCGGACGGAAACCCCTACCGGACGCATAGGGCTATTGTGAGGATTGAATTGTTGGAATGGTCCGTGGGCACACGTGAGAAACCAATTTTTATGCAAACGAAAAGCGGTAGCCCTTCCCAAGTCTGACTGCATGGGGGTTTCGCCTTTGTTGCCTTTTGCTCCTGCATTTGGGTTGTTTTGTGCGCCGGTTCTGGAATGCGGTGTTTTTACTAAAAGTTGGTACGTATTGGACAATATATCGTTTTGGGCGGCAACAGCATTGGACACGTCCGCAAACAAAGGGTGGTAAGTTTGTTGCTGCGGTTGTGGTTGACCCGATTTTTGTCCATACGATGTAACGGCCAACAGCATGAGTAGTAAGAATCCTAATCTCTTCGTCATATTTATCTCCTATGGCCTGTACTAGGTAGTATAATGGGCAATCCCCTTTTTGTCAAGTGTTTGTGGCGCGGGTCCCCGCCGGACCGGCGCGTGGCTTTCAACTCCCGGCTACTGGGGATGCGAAATTACATTTCCCACGTTTCTTTTTGCTACAATATAACTGACGGGGCATGGCTCAAGTGGTAGAGCGCCCGCTTTGGGAGCGGGAGGTTCCCGGTTCAAGTCCGGGTGCCCCGATTTTTTTATGATAAGTGCGCTTTTTTCTGCTCCAGTTTTTAATCATATTCATACGTCTGCCGATGTGGAACAGCGTTCCGTGGCAGACGATATCCGCACCGTTCTCTCACGCGCGCAAAAAGCGCCTTTTCCTTTCTCTTCGCTGGTTTTATCCGCTAATTTAGGCGTCTTTTTCGACGGTTGTTTATTGGTAGAAGTGCAAGTAGGCGACGGGAAAAATTGGAGTCCGTTTTTCAAACTAGGGATGTTGTCGGAAACGTTCCAACAGAGTTTTCCCGAGCAATCGGACGAGTGGGGGCACGTGGAAGTGGACGAACTTGTCCTAAAAAAACCGGCTACATACTATCGTTTTCGTTTGCGCTTAGAGGGAGAAGTCCCCTTGCGTGGGATAGGTGTTTGTGGGGTGCACACTTCTTTTTGTTATCGTGAAAAAAAGGCCACCCGTATGCCGCGGGGATCTTTTGCGGCAGAGGTGTGGCCGCTAAGTCAACGGGAGTTTTTCTCGCCGGATAAAGACCGTATTTGCAGCCCTACTTCGTTATGTATGGCACTTCGCGCGTTGGGGCGTAATACGGCGTGGGGTACGGTATTGCAGAATGTGTATGATTCGGCGGCGGATATTTACGGTAACTGGTTTTTTAATACTGCTTACGCCTCTCAACAGGGGGTAGATGCGTATGTGTGGCGTTTTGAGTCGTTGCGCGAATTAGAAACGCATTGCACGAAAGATTCTCTCGTAGTGGCGAGCGTGGCCTACCAGGAGGGCGAACTGCCCAATGCCGCGCAAGCGCAAACGGCAGGGCACTTGGTGCTCATCCGCGGATATCAAGATGGAAAAATTTTAGTAGCAGACCCGGCCGGCCAGACGGCGGCGGAAGTATTGCGCGCGTATGATGCGCAACCTTTTGCGCGTGCATGGCTAAAAAACAAAAAAGGGGCTGCTTATTTATTGAGGAAACGATGAAAAAATTATTACTTCTGTTAATTGGTTTATTTGCCATTGGCGCGTGCTCCAATAAAACCGCGTCCGATACGCTTATCGTGGCGCATAAAGGGGAAATGGAATCGTTGGATCCCGTTTACTCTTACGACGGTGTAACCCACGGTATGCTGATCAATGTGTATGACACGCTGCTCAAATTCAACGGCAGTTCGCTCACGGATTTAGTGCCGTCTTTATCTACGCACGTGCCCACAAAAGAGAACGGACTTATCTCGTCGGATGGCCGCACTTACACGTTTCCTATCCGGCAAGGAGTCAAATTTCACGATGGGCGCGATTTAACACCGGAAGACGTGCGCTATTCGCTGTTGCGCTTTTTGCTTTCTGATATTTCCGGCGGCCCGTCCAGTTTGCTGTTGGAGCCGATCTTAGGGGTTTCTTCCACCCGCAACGATAAAGGCGAAATCGTTATAGATTACAAAGATGCCGCCAATGCCGTGCGTGTAGACGGTAATAACGTGGTCATCACGTTGAAACGTCCGTTTGCGCCGTTCTTGTATATCTTGGCACGGTGGGGATACGTAATGAGCAAATCGTGGGCCATAGAACAGGGCGCGTGGGATGGCACCGAGGGAACATGGAAACAGTTTAATAACTTCGCCAAAGATAACGATGCGCTTTTTGACAAAACCAACGGTACGGGGCCGTTCCAAGTGGCACGGTGGGATATTGCCGCCAAACGTTTGACGCTAAGCGCCAACGACAATTATTTTGAAGGTGCCCCGAAACTCAAAACGATTTTAATGATGACGGTGGACGAACCGAGCACCTTGCGCCTGATGTTGGAATCGGGTGATGCGGACGTGGCGGAATTATCGCCCAAATTTATTTCTCAGTTAAAAGACAGCAAGACGATTGACCTGTACGATAATCTGCCGCGCTTGCGTACCGATCCGGTTATCTTCTTTACGCTTGATATCAATATGGATGCCAACCCCGATGTCGGTTCCGGGCAATTGGACGGGCAAGGCATTCCGGCCGATTTCTTTAGCGATAAAGATTTGCGCAAAGGGTTTGAATATGCGTTTGATTATCAAGCGTTTTTGAACGAATCCATGGAAGGCCGCGCGGAAATGGCACTTGGTCCGGCTCCGGCGGGACTTGTCAAATACGATAACGATTTTAAGCACTACACGTTTGATTTGAAAAAAGCCGAAGAACACTTCAAAAAAGCATGGGGTGGTCAAGTGTGGGAAAAAGGATTTAAATTTACAATTACCTATAACACGAGTGGCGAAATGCGCCAAATTGCAAGTGAGATTTTAAAGCGCAACGTGGAAAAATTAAATCCCAAATTCCAAATTGATTTGCGTGGTGTAACGTGGCCGGCGTTCTTGGAAAAAACGGCCCGCCGCCAAATGCCGATGTGGGCCCGCGGTTGGGTGGCTGATTATGCCGACGCACACAATTTCTACTTCCCGTTCTTGCATAGCCAGGGGCGTTATGCGCTGTCGCAAGGGTATCAAAATCCGGCAGTGGATGTGCTCATTGAACAGGCCGTGGCGGAAACCAACCAGGCCAAACGCAATGCGCTTTACAAAGCCGTACATAATTTAATGTATGATGACGCTATGCAAATTTACACGGTACATCCCACCGGTTTATGGGCGATGAATAAGAGTGTAAAGGGATTTGTAGACAATCCGGTGTATATGGGAATCTACTTTTATCCCATGTATAAATAGTTAGGGGCCGCGCTCTTTTGGGGTTTCATTGTTGAGTATTTAGGCCTTGCCTTGAATATTTAAACGCGGGCACAACTGATCGTTGTGCCCGCGTTTTACATGTTTGCGAAATTAGAAGGGGAGTGTATAGGCTCGCAGATAGGAAGATTGCCCTTTGAAGGATGCGCCTATGATTTTCGTACAGAAATCTCCGGCCGTACCAGAAAAGATATTATTTCCATATAAAAATTCCGTGCAATATAACTCATCGTTATTCCAAGGGTAAGAGCCCGAACAGTTTTTTTCTACCAAAAATCCGCCGCCCTTGTATTTTCCGTCCAAGCGGGTAGCAATAATACTTTGGCAACCGGCATTTTCCAACTGCACAGACCAATTCCCATTAGACCGGACGTCTTTTACAATGCCGGCAGCGTATCCGATTTCACGGCCTGTCCAAGGGATATCAATGGCTAATTCATCAA
Source organism: uncultured Elusimicrobium sp. (assembly GCA_902766765.1). Taxonomy (GTDB): domain Bacteria; phylum Elusimicrobiota; class Elusimicrobia; order Elusimicrobiales; family Elusimicrobiaceae; genus Avelusimicrobium. The sequence goes on from CACXER010000009.1 coordinate 6,395, forward strand.
AGGAAGAAGGATATTCGCCGGATGCTAAATGGTACGCATTTACGGCTTGATCAATAGTCTTGACTAATTGCAAGGCTTCTGTAGCGCGGGATTTTTCTACCGCTTTGGTATATTGCGGAAGTGCTACCGACGCTAAAATACCGATGATGAGTACAACGACTAAAAGTTCAATCAGTGTAAAGGCTTGTTTGTTTTTCATGTTTGTTGTTCCTTATTATTTTTTACATGACACTATATTATTGTTCTTTTTTTGAGGGTTGGCAAGTCTTTTGTTTGCGTCCTTTATTTCAATTTGCTATAATAATTTTGCGGGGTAGAGAAGCCCGGTATCTCGCAAGGCCCATAACCTTGAGATCGTTGGTTCAAATCCAACCCCCGCAATTTTTCATATATATGCTCGCCGCCCGAAAGGGCGGTTTTTTTATGGGTTTTTGGCAAGGGAGCCTGCTTTTTATGTACAATAAGAAAGAGAGATTTTTACCATACAAAGGAGAACAAGTATGAACATTACTGTTTGTGTAGGGGGAAATAAAACCGTTTCCGCCGCCCGTTTGGGAGTAAAGTTAGCCGAATATTTGCAAACACAAGGACATACCGTTTGTGTGTTGGCTCCTAAAGGCAAAGCCAATGTGTTTACGCAAGTGCCGCTCAAAGAATATATTACCTTGACGACGACCAAAAAATTAGCGGCCATGTTGACGCAAAACGCTACGGATAAAGTTGTGTCTGTGATGAATTTGCGTGCCTGTGAAGCTGCCGAATTGTCCGGCATCCCGTTCATTTATGTAGAATACGAAAATTTCAAAGAAGATAAACCGGCCAAAAACAAAAAAACGTTGTTGCAAAAAGCCACGCGCGTTTTGGTGCTGGGTGATAGCGATAAGCCGCTCAACAAAAAAACCTATGGCACTAACGCGGTGCGTGTGAGCGCTCCGGCCGTGTGGGTGGAACATTATAACTATAATAAACCCGCCTGCTTCAAGAAAGAAAATAACATTTTAGCCGTTGGCCCGCTTGCCAAAGAAAGCGGTTTGGATACCCTGCTTAAGACGTGGGCCCGGTTGGCTCCGGCGCATAAAACGTGGCATTTAACGCTCGTGGGCGATGGTACGCAAAAAGCCACCTTAAATAAATTTATTGTTAAAAACCACTTGCAAGACAGCACGGAAATCATCCCGGCCAACAGCGATGTATACAGTTTGTTGCGTAACGCAGATATTTTTGCTTATCCGGCGTTAAACCCTGCTTGTGCCGACGTACTCTTGGACGCGATGGCCAGCAAACTGCCGTGTGTGGCGTGCGAATCGGCTGCTACCACCTCCCTCATTACCAACGGTGTAAACGGAGTCATCGTCAATGCCGGCGAAGAAGAACCGTTTACCATTGCGTTGGATGATATGATGGTCAACTGGGGTAAGCGGGTTGGTATCGCGGTGGAAGCCAGCAAACTCAAAGACAAACATCCGTTTGAAACTTTTGTAAAAGCCGTGGTGGAAGTTTTCTAACACGGAAAAGGGAATCTCGTGAGAATTACCTGTGTAATCGGAACCCTGGGCGGCGGCGGCGCGGAGCGTATGATGACGTATCTGTGCGAAGGACTAGCCGCGCGAGGACATACGGTTACGCTGCTAACACTGGATGATTCCGTGCCGGATTTTTACACGCTGCCCGCGTCTGTGACGCGGGCACGTGTGCAATTGCCCACGTTCCGCGCCGCCGGCCTACTTAAGAGCGGGCCGCGTCTATTAAAACTTACCCGCGCGTTAAAAGCAACACACCCGCAAGTTGTTATCAGTTTTATGACGGTAAGCGTACTGGCGGCTTGCTTATTACTGCGTATCCCGTATATTTACGGCGACCATCTGGACGTGCGCCATCTCACCTATTCGCGCAAATGGGAAATTTTACGCAATCTCTTGTTGCATTTTGCCAGCACCGTTACCGTATTATCTGAGCGTGATTTGCAATTTCTGCATATTCATCACCCGTATTGGCGGGCGCAAGTCGTGTATAATCCGGCGCTGGTGCCGGCTGAAAAAGACCCTCCTCGCCCGTCTTTTATGCAAGCGGGAAAAAAATATGTGTTAGCCGTCGGACGTTTGACCTCCCAGAAAGGATTTGACCGCTTGCTTAGCGCGTGGCAGCAAGCCCGCTTGCCGGAGTGGCGGCTTGTCATTATCGGTGGCGGCGAAGACGAGCAAACCCTCAAAACGCAGGCCGAACAGTTGGGCGTCGCGGACAGTGTGGATTTTGTGCCGCCGCAAAAGGAAGTTTTCTCTGCCTATGCACATGCGCAAGTCTTTGCGATGTCCTCGCGTGCGGAAGGGTTCCCGCTTGTGCTATTAGAAGCCATGGCGCACGGACTTCCGGCCGTTAGTTTTAACTGTACTGGGCCGGACGTAATTATTCGTCACGGTATAGACGGCGTGTTAGTAAAACAAGATGACGTTCCCGCTTTGGCGTGTGCACTTAAAGAACTTATGCAAAACGAAACAAAACGCCGACAATTTTCCGAGCGCGCGCGCGAAGTGGTTACGCGGTTTTCGCTTAAACACTATTTGGATAAATACGAGGAACTATGCCAACACGCCCTGCGTTAGATTTCTCATCCCCCGCCGTGGACCGTGCCCTGCTGGACGTAACCGAAAGTTTGCATGTGTTTGGGCGCGATAGCCGCGTAGTACGCGCGGCAATTACCTATAGCCTTTGGAAGAAACGCACCCTATCTTCGTTAGCACAGTACTTCTACCGCTTTACGAAACGCACGCCTAAAACGGAAACGTTGCGTGTGTTTTACTGGCTTCCCGGCGGGCTGGGAGACGTGGCATGCGCTCGTCGGCTCGTGAGCGCCTATCGGACGTTATTGCCTACGGCCCAATTTGAAATTTTTAGTCCGGTGTCGGGGGCGGCACAAGCCGTTTTCTCAGATATAAAATCTGTTACGTTTGCCGCCAGTGCAAAACGATATTGGAAAGATTACGATTTAGTCGTGCAAGCATGTTTGGCCGCTAAATTTTTACACGTTGATTGGGCGCGTGTGGAAAAAATGGCCCCGTCATTTATTCCCATTTTACGTCAAGCGCAAACGGCACAAGATAAACTGGGCATTTTGTTAGAGGATGTATTTTTGACAGAGCCCGTGCTGGGGCGGTGGCTTTACCGGCTCGGCGGACGTCGGTTTGATTTGTTGTCTTATACAAGCGGTGTAACATTACCGCATGATGTTTCTACTCCGCTTGCAACGGACGGGAAGGCCCGGCAAAAATTTGGCCTAACCGGAGTCAACTATCTAACCTTCCATGATGGGGCTTTGGGCGAAAAAGAAATGCCGACCCGTATGTGGCCCACCGCGTGTTGGCAAGAATTATTGGGACGCCTAAAACAACAATTTCCGAACTTGAAAATCGTGCAACTGGGTGCAGTACAAAGTCCGAAATACCAAGAAGCCGATGTTTGCTTAGTCGGCAAAACCGAACTGACGGATTTGCCCGATTTGTTGGCCGGTTCACGCCTTCATATAGATAGTGAAAGTGGGCTGGTCCACCTGGCCGCGCTCACTCAAACGCCGAGCGTAGTATTATTTGGCCCGTCGGACGTATCGTTTTTCGGATACGAACGAAATATGAATTTGTCGGCCGGTAATTGCGGCGGTTGTATGTGGGCAAAACCTAATTGGATGAAGCAATGTCCGCTAGGGCATACGCAGGCTCCGTGCATGCAAGCCATTTCGGTGGAGCAAGTTTTGGCGGCTGTGCGAGAAAAACTGAACGTTAGTGATGTGCGCTAGCCGTGCCTAAGAACCGTTTTAAATCTCCGCTATAGTGCATAAGTCCGGTTAACACAGATACAAAAATTATTCCGCTTATAAGTACGGTTATCCACGCATTGTTCCCCGTGTACCACGCACAAATTCCTGCCGGAAGTAATGCCAGTAAGTTTAAACCGACAAGCCGCGCGCCGTCTTTTAAGGCGGGCTTGAGAGCAAATTGTGGCACATATTTTAGGAAGAAGAACGCATTGATGGTGAGTCCGATAACGCAACAAATCAGTTGGGTGTATGCATACGCCACGGCTCCCCACGCATATACGGCCCCGGGTACGGCGGCAATAAATATTAGAATGCCCGCCAGGGCATAGGGCAGAAACGCTTTTAATTGGCGTGTGGCCGCTACCACATTGTTTTGCATCAGTACCGGTGCCATCAACCACACCAGACCCAATAAGGGGCGTAAAAACGCGGCGGCCTCTTGTACGTTTTCGGCGGAAAAAGCCCCGCGCTTAAAGAAAATCGTAATAATTTCCGGTGCGAAATATACGGAAAAAATCACCAGCGGTGTTAGAATAAACCACAAGAAATAGTGTGTTGTGTTGTAGGCGGTATTAAACGCTATCCAACGCTCCTGTGCCGCACATTCGGTCAGTTGGATTTTAGAAATGTTGGTCACACGCAAGGTAAGTACTTCGTTAGACGAGTCCGATAATTGCCGTGCATAATTGAGCGCACTTAAAGTGCCGGCACTGAGGCCGCTGAGTAAATAAAGCGGCAGTATACCGCTAACGATGTTGGCCAGTTCAATGAGTTGATTACTCACTAAATTTTTCATAAACGCAGCAGAGTGGTATATTTCGCCGCGTGTTAGTTTCCAATGAAGTTCTTTTTTAAGCATGACGCTAAAAACAATGGCTTGCACCCCGTAAGAAATCACAAACCCATAAAGCATGCTAATTACGCCGTGCGTGCGGCCCAGTAAAATCAAACACACCAGCGGCAATACGGCATTGAGCGGAGTAAATAGGGCGGTAGCAAAACGCTTATACATTTCTAAAATGGCTAACAAATACGTGACCCAAATTTGCAAAGCAAAAAACACAAACGCTCCTGTAACGAGCGCGCGTTGGGCGTAAACATACGTGATATCAAAACGGGAAAAAAGTGCGACGGTTTGTTGCGGCAGAAATACGCCGCACCCTATAATCAGCCCGCATATTCCCGCGTATGCGTACAAATATCCGTTGAGTAGTGCCCGGGCTTTTTCCGGTTCGTTTACTTCTAACGCCATGGCTTGCGGGATAATAACGGCGGCATTTAAGCGCTGCAAGAAAAACAGCCCCACCCCCATGGTTAAAATGAGGTAGAAATACAGGTCGGTTGTGCTATGCGCGCCGAAGTACGCCGCCAGCAAAAGCGCGTTGATAAACGACACGCCTTTCCAGATCGCGGTGGCTCCGATGGCCAAAGCCGTACCTTTGCGGTAAGAAGTGGGCTTAAAAAGATGAACCATATTTGATATTATAATAATTTAGGAGAGTATTATTGTGACAACTCAATTTGAACCTGTTATCGGACTGGAAATCCACGTCCAACTGGCCAGCAAAACGAAATTGTTTTGCACGTGCCCCAACGGAGTGGGAGAAGAAACAAAACCCAACACCGCTATTTGCCCGGTTTGCATGGGCCACCCGGGTGTCTTGCCCGTTATTACCGAGGGCGCGCTGACGCTGGCCGTGCGTGCTGGACTCAGTTTAAACTGCGAAACTAAGCAGAAATCTACCTTTTCACGTAAACATTATTTCTACCCGGATTTACCCAAAGGGTATCAAATTACTCAATATGACGAGCCGATAAACGGTGCGGGGTATGTGGAAATCACCTACGGGCCGAAAGACAATTTGCAAAAAAAGCGTATCGGCATTCACCACGCACACTTGGAAGAAGATGCCGCCAAATCGTCACACTTTGACGACCATTCCGAAGTAGACTATAACCGCTCGGGCAGCCCGCTGCTGGAAATCGTGTCTATGCCCGATATGCGCTCGCCCGATGAGGCCTATGCCTATTTGACAGAGATTAAACGGCTCATGCGCTGGGTGGGGGCATCCAACTGCGATATGGAAAAAGGCGAACTGCGCGTAGACGTGAACGTGTCGCTGCGCCCGGTGGGGCAAGAACAATTCGGCACGCGCACCGAACTTAAAAATTTAAACTCGTTTAAAGCCGTCAAAGACGCGCTCATTTACGAAATCAACCGCCATACCGAAGTATTAAATGCGGGCGGTCAAATCAAACAAGAAACGCGGCTTTGGGATAAAGTGGAAGGCGTGTCGCGCCCGATGCGCTCCAAAGAGGACGCGCTGGATTACCGCTATTGTCCGGAGCCGGACTTGCCGCCGGTGGTGTTATCTGACGAGTGGCTGGCTAACGTGAAAGCCAACATGCCCGAAATGCCCGCTAGCAAAGAAGCGCGGTTTATGAAAGCGGGGCTTTCCGCCTATGACGCCGGGGTACTGACCAGTTCGCGTGAAATTTCCGATTATTTTGAGACGGTAACTAAGAGCGGGAAAGTGTCTTTGAAAACGGCGTCTAACTGGATTCAAACCGATCTCTTAGGTATGCTCCACGCCGAGAAAAAAGAAATTGAGGACTCGCCCATTTCAGCCGCGCAACTGGCTGAACTGTTGGAGTTTGCCGAAAGCGGCAAAATCAACCGCAAGCAAGCGCGCGAAGTGTTTGACGAAATTTATGCGCACGGCGGCAAAGCGGCGGATATTATCGCCAAGCGCGGCATGGTGCAAGTCAGCGACGAAGGCCAACTGGAAACATGGGCTAAAGAAGCCATGGCCGCCAACCCCAAAGCGGTGGCTGATTATCAAAAAGGCAACAAAGCCGCTATCGGCGCGTTGGTGGGGGGCGTGATGAAGTTGAGTAAAGGAAAGGCCAACCCGCGCGCAATTAGCCAAATACTCGCGAAGTTGCTGGGATAATAAGGTAAGTTTATAGTACAAAACGCCCGCCAAAGTTTTTTGGCGGGCGTTTGCTTTTCCGGATCTGATTATTTAATGGTGTACATACGACAGGGAATCGTTCCTGTCCCTGCGTTACAAGTGGTTGTCATTCTAAATGGCCCCAGAGCCGAACATACTTTATCAAACCGTGAGCCGGCCTCATCAGTCAAACTGACGCAATATGTATGTGCTCCCCGGGAACTGTCAGAACTATAAGTATAGTAAACCGTGTAAGCGTTTTGTAAAAGAGTGGTTGCAAAACAGATCACTTCCTGTTGGCCGGCCAAACGACAGTTTCCCCAATCAAATGTAGCCGTGCTGCCGCTGATACTGGTGGCCGGGATGTCTATAGCCAGTTCGTCAAAGTTGGTAGCGTATTGTCCGTTCGCCAAATAATATACTTCATTGGCTTGTGCCAAGGCATTTGTTATATTCATTAAGTTAGAGAAACGACTTTTATCCACGGCTTTCTGATATTGCGGCAACGCGATTGCGGCTAAAATACCGATGATAAGGACAACGACTAGTAGTTCTATGAGTGTAAATGCTTTGGTATTGTTCATGCTATTTACTCCTTGGTTGTTTTTCCTTGACACTCTATTATTGTTCTTTTTTTGGAGGGTGTCAAGAGGAAATCGCTTCCTACAGAAAACGCCACTTCCAGTGAGTCCGCGGAAGTGGCGTTGCAGGCAGATCATTCATGCCCGTTTTGGCTGGGGGATATGTACCGTATTTACGAACGCTTACGCACTTGTTTCGTAATTTTTCCCCGTATCTCGGCATGAGATCTATTGAGTAGGGGCTTATAGAAATGGGTGTAAAAGTTTTGCGCCTCCCGGATGACCAGGTGGTGAGTGGGCCAAAGTCGTTTGAACAGGTGGTTCTCTATAACGGAAACGCCCGGGATCGGCATGTAATGTAAATGTTCCGAGTTGAGTAATATAGATTTTTCCTCTCCGAGTTGTGCTACGTAAAACGATTTGGGAGGACCGGCAAACCAACGTAGCATATACCATTTGTCAGATTGAGGGGACCAGGTCATCGTATTGATTTGGGATATTTGTCTTTTTTCTATGCGAAATGTATACGAAATTATTTGAAAAAAGGGATTTTCCTCGTCCACAAAATAGCGAAAATCCGTCCTTTCATCCATGTGTGCAGTAACTTCGTATGTTTCCGTCGGCTGATTATCAGCGAAGCAATGAATTTGTATAGACATGAGACGTTCTTGTTCATACAGTTGGTAATGAAAAGAACGGGTAATCTGTTTGGCGGGTTTGCCCAAGGAACAAAGCGGGATATCGCGTGAGGAAGTAATTGTGTGGATAAGATTATATCCATCATGTGTTCTGTGTACTTTATCATCTTTTGTCATGATAAATAGAGACATGACGTCTACGTGATCGGACGATAGCCAAGACTTACCCACTGGATTACCGTCTTGGTAGTGATACACTGCGGAAAAGAACGGTAAAATGTACTCTTCAAAATTACGTCCTCGGTTCACGGTGCGTGCTTCGCGGTATAAGTTTTTATTTCCTTTGCATAACGATTTCCACCCTTTTTGGGAACGTGCCGAAAATTTATTTCCGTTTTGTCGTGCCAGATACAAATCCAGCAAGTTGATAAATCCGTCAGCATCATCGCATGTTAAATGAGGGTCTTTTATTTCATCTAAACTTAGCATAATACTTCCGTCCTTTACGTTTCTGTCACTGGAGTGTTCCGGATCTATATCAGACAAGTAGTGCAGAGATTGGTCGGCCAAGCCAAAGTAATGGCCAAACTCGTGTAAAGTAACAGAAGAAAAAAGAGAACCGGATTTCGGGTTGATAATAATGCTATGTTCGGTTGGGAAATAAGCACCACCTTCGGCCTCTTCGATCTCATGAACAGAAAATTTTAGGTCATATGGAGCCCCGGGCTCCACAGGAATCAAGTTCAATTTTTGTTTGAGCAAACCGACAACGTCTCTAAATTCGTGCGCGTGATCACTTTTTTGAATAAATTGCAAGGTTTCTGAAGGCCATTTTTGGATGTTTTCTAAAAACGTTTTTAATTGATCCGGAGACACATCGGAAGCAACAGCATAGCGTATGGTTGATTTGTTGGCTAGTCGGGCAATCCCGGGGATTACGTTTGGAGTATCCAAAGCGCCTCGTTGAACGCCCCAAGCCATTACAAAAGTGGGTAGAGATAGTAATAGACTGACTAGCCATAAGATTTTTTTCATTGTTAGGTCTCCTGGTTGAAATAAATAATCCCTATCATAAGGATAAGAAACGTGAAAAGGGCAAAACAAGGGCCCAAGGGCCTAAGGAAGGATAGGACTTAAGTCCTAGAAAGTTATAAAAAACCCGCCCTAACAAGAGCGGGTCATAACCAATCAACAGCCGTGTTAAAAACTCCAATGTGGCGTGAATGAGTCACCGGGCAGATCCGCCAGTAGGTGCGGAGCACTGCCGTCCATATCCATTAAATATAACTCGCGTTTGCCGTTTCTCGTTGTGGTAAATGCAATAAACCGCCCATCGGGAGACCAAGTCGGGTCTTCGTTAGATCCCGCGTCGGTTGTCAGGCGGCGCAGTTGCGTGCCCGTTAAGTCCACCAGGAAAATATCCATCGGGTGATAGGGGGCTTCACGTCCGGAAAATACAATCCACTCGCCGGTAGGCGACCATTGCGGGCTGTCGGACCAGTTGAAGTCTTTTGTCAGCGCGCGCGTTTTTCCGGTGGCAAGTTCCATCACGTAAATTTGCGGATTGCCCGCCCGGTTAGACACAAACGTAATGTATTTTCCGTCGGGCGAATAAGACGGCGAGCCGTCCACAGACGTTTTGTTGGTAATGCGTTGTTTGGTGTGTGTTTCCAAGTTATAAATGTAAATGCTCGGGTTAGAACCGCCGGACGAAGTAAATACGAGCGCTTTTCCGTCGGGGGATACTCCGCCGATGAGCGACAATCCGCCGCGGATAATGACGGGGGCAATCTTACCGGCTTTCAAGTCAATGGCGAAAATATCCGGATTGCGATACTTATACGTTGTGTAATAAATGCGTCCGTCTTTGGACCAACGCGGCAACAAAGCAATGCTTTTGTCGCTGGTTAGTTTTTGCATATTTTCGCCGTCGTAATCCACCATGTAAATTTCTTTATGTTTGGTGGAATTGTTGGAAAATGCAATTTTAGTGTCTGCAATGCCACGCTTGCCGGTGAGTGCATTGGTGATTTGATCGGCAGCAATGTGGGCCAGCCGGCGCAAACTGTTTTTAGTACCTTTGAAGGCCTTGGGAAAAACAGGTTTGCGGGTGGCCAAATCATACACGTAAATTTTAATGGTGTAATACGGCTCGGCGTAGGAAACCTCGCCGGCGAGCAAGTAACTGGCCTTGGCTTTGGCCCAAGCCGTCATGGTTTGGCTGAGTTTTTTGGCGTTAAAATCAGGGCCTTCTTCGTTGATATCAAAGTAACGGGCGAAAAGTAAATCGGCCCGTAAGACATTGCGCACAAGTTCGGCGGCGTCGGCACTTTGTGCATCGGCCTCAAAGGCGGGCATACCAATGGCAGGTAAATGATTTTTACCGACGGACGTAATACCAATATAGACGTCTGTCTTGGGGGCACTAAACGCGGGCAATGCCAGCGCAATAAATAACGCGAGTGTAAATAGTTTTTTCATAACCGGCCGCCGTTATTTCAGTTTTGCCAAATCGGCCTTGGCTTGTTTGGCTTCGGGCGAATTGGGGTATTGTTTGACGATAGAATTTAAATATTTTTTGGCTTCGTCGGTTTTGCCCAGCGGGATAATACTGCGGGCGTATTTCAAGCGTGCTTCGGCAATGTGTTTGCCTTTCGGGAACGTTTGTAAGAGTTTGGCATACGCTACCGCGGCCGATTTGGTTTTGCCCAGAGCGGCTTGTGCGTCCCCTAAGTACAAAAAGGCCTCTTCCACGTTTTCGCCGTCGGCATAGTTATTTAAATATAATTTAAACCCGGTAACGGCAGCATCGTAAGCGCCTTTATCCAAGTGGCTCTTGGATTGCGCAAACAATTCCGAGGGGAGCATGGCCGCCGGTTGCGGGGCTTCGGCCGGGCGGGTAACCGAGGCCGCCAGGTCATCTAATTTAGTGGAAAATTTAGAGAGTTGTTCGTCCATCTGCGAGAGATTTTCGTTAGAGACGGACAGATTTTGGTTTAACTCGTCCATTTTACCGGCCAGTTCGGCTTGGTTGGCTTGCATTTGGACGATGGTGCGGTTGAGTTCTTGTAATTGCAATTTGAGCGTGCTCATATCGCTTTGACTAGCGATACAGCCGGACAGCAAAAAGCCCGAACCGGCCATAAAAATAAGTTTAGTAACGTTTTTCATGTGTGTTCGGGCTCCTTGCCAAAACA
>CACXER010000010.1 GCA_902766765.1 uncultured Elusimicrobium sp.
ACCCGGTTTTTGCGGGCAATTTCGTTTAATTCCGGCTTGGCCTGTACGGCGAGGAAATACGCAAACTCCACCGGAATAAACATAAATACAAAATCTAATTTTTCGTTGGGAAGTAGCGCCGAATAATCTTTTTCGGCCAATTCTTTGATATGTTTTTCCACCGATTGCACATGTTCTTTAAGCGCGTTTGTTTTTTCTTCCTCGGTGGTAGCAGATTGCCACTTCATATAAGCGGTAAGCGACATCTTGGAATCAATGACAAAATCGCGTTGGCCCGGCAAGTGCAAAATAAAATCGGGCTGCAAACGGCTATTTTCCTGCGTCGTGAAAGAGACTTGCGTATCAAATTCTATCCCTTTGCGAAATCCGGCCGCCGTCAATACATCTTCCAAAATAATTTCCCCCCACACCCCTTGTTTTTTGGGGCTTTTAAGGGCTTCGGTTAAATTTTGCGCTTCCTGAGAAAGGTTGGCATTTAATTCCATGGAGCGTTTGATAACTTCCTGCAGCGAGCCGTGTCTTTCGGCACTTTCGGTGCGAAGTTCTCCCACTTGTTTGGTGAATTTTTCCATGGTTTCTTTAAGCGGGGAAACCATTTCACTGTTTTTGGCAGACAATTCCGCCCGTTGTTCTTTTAGCGTTTCGGTAGCCAATTGTTTAAATTCCGCCCGGGCCGTTTCCTGAAGTGCGGCAAATTTTTTATCCTGTTGAAGGAGTAATTGGTGCGCAAAATCTTCCTGTCCGGCTTTGGCTTTATCCAGCGAAACAAGACGCTCGGTAAGGCGCGCATTTTCCATTTCGGTTTGACTGAGTTTAGAAGTAATATTTTTAATTTTTACGTACGCCGCCAAGCCACACACAATAGCCCCGGCCACAAAAGCAAGTACTAGTTCCATAAAATTTCTCCTTTTCTTATTTTAATTTATTTTTACTAAGTATGAAAATGGCCCCTGCAAGCCATCCTGAAAAAGGGGCTTGATAAACTAAAAACCCCCGCTTAAAAAACGGGGGTCTTCACAATTACAAGACAATACCTAATCAATATCTTTCATGTTGGCAAACACGGTGTTGAGTTGCCGGTTAACGCGGTAAAACGTCGTACATTTGGGAATATATTTCAGTTTGGTGGCACCAATGTAGGACATCGTACTGCGCACACCCCCCAAAATGTCTTCCATCACGTGCGCTACCGGACCGGTGTACGGAATCAACTTTTCCCGTCCTTCGGTCGTGCGGTATTTAGCCATACCGCCAAAGTGTTTTTGCTGAGCCAGTTGGGAACTCATCCCGTAAAATTCCTTAAATAACCGCTTTTCGGTTTTGAGTGTCTTGCCGTCCGGCTCAAAGAAATCCGTTTGCACCAGCCGTTCCACCCGTTTTCCGGCGGCTTCGTCCGTTCCGGCCAACATACCGCCCAGCATCACAAAATCGGCCCCGGCACCAAAGGCCTTGGCTACGTCCCCCGGTCCCGTACAACCGCCATCGGCACAAATCATCCCGCCCACGCCGTGCGCCGCATCAGATACTTCCAACACGGTAGATAATTGCGGTCGTCCTACTCCCGTCTGCGAGCGCGTAATGCACACAGAGCCCGGCCCAATGCCGGCTTTCACAATATCCGCACCGGACAGAATTAAATCTTGCGTCATATCCCCGGTAACCACGTTACCGGCCATCAGCAAAATATGCGGGAAACGCGTGCGCAATTCTTTGACAAACTTGAGCAAGTTGGGAATATATCCGTTAGCGATATCCACACATAATTTATCAATATGCGGGTTTTCACCGAGCAACTTAAACAAATTGTCTTTATTGTCTTTGAGCCCGGTGCAAATGAACGTCAGCGGATGTGGCTTTTTAAAATACGCAACAAGTTGCTCAGCGGTGTAATGTTTATGTAAACAGGTAATGGCGTTGAATTTTTCCAATGCATCGTTCATTTCAAACGTGCCGGTCGTCGCCATATTGGCCGCCATAATGCCGCAGGCCTTGAGTGTTTTGGGGTACCATCTAAACGCATACTCCCGCAACACATCGGCTTCACTGCGGGAATTGAGCGTAGTACGTTTGGGTTGAAAAAGCACGTCGCTATAGTCTAATTGTTCATCGGTTAAAATCCGGGTCATACAATTTCCTCATGTGTTATTTTTTAAACTGCATGGCGTACAAAGCCGCATACGCACCGTCTTTTTTAAGCAGTTCGTTATGGGTACCTTCTTCGGCAATTTGGCCGTCGTTGATAACCACGATCTTATCGGCATTTTGAATCGTACTCAAACGGTGCGCAATGACGATAACGGTACGGTTTTTCATCAAGTTATCCAACGCCTCTTGCACGACGCGTTCGGACTTATTATCCAGCGCGCTGGTGGCTTCGTCCAAAATGACAATTGGCGCATTTTTTACAAATGCACGTGCAATGGCCAAACGCTGTTTTTGTCCGCCGGAAAGCAGAATACCGCGCTCACCGATTTCCGTATCTAACCCGTTGGGAAGTTCTTTGACAAATTGGTCCAAACACGCATTTTTAAGGGCTGACCAAATCACTTCCTCAGAGGCGTTCCCATTTCCTAACAACACGTTTTCGCGAATTGTACCCGAGAATAAAAAGTTATCCTGAAACACCATCGCGATTTGTTGACGCAAGGACTTTTGGGTAATGTTTTTAATATCGGTTCCGTCGATTTTGATACTCCCTTTGTGGATATCATACAACCGGGGCAGAAGTGCGGAAATAGTCGTTTTTCCGCCACCGGAATTCCCCACCAATGCCACCGTACTGCCTACCGGAATCTCCAAATTGATATCGTGGAGCACATCCCGGCCCGGTATATACGCAAAATGGACATGA
>CACXER010000011.1 GCA_902766765.1 uncultured Elusimicrobium sp.
TTAGCAAGCAACCCGCATAGTGCGGCGGCCGTTTCTTCCGCCAAATATACCAATTTAACCCAACAGCCAAAACTGGCGGTGGATTACGCTTTACGCAATTCACGTTTTGTACAAGACGGTGTGGCGGTGGTGGTAGTGGTAACGGGAGAAGAAGAACACGGAAAAGTAATTCAAGTATCCCACGATATCCCCGCCGAACATATCCAAGGAATGTTTGTATTGTTAAATATCAAGGGTACACCCACTTGGTGTTTAGTAGAGCGGCAAGAGGGGCAGTTTGTTATTACTCCATACGAAAACAAATAAATATCCCCCGGGCCAAAACCCGGGGGAAAATAGTTACAGGACAAAAAATCTGTTTAATTGGCGGCGTGAAAAATGTGGCTAAACGAGAAGGAAACTCCTACGTATACGTTTTCGCCGCGGGAACTGATATATTTGCCTTTAGCCGTGTAATAACTGATAAACGGCGCTACAAATAAATTCTTATACACTTCCACATCTAACCGGGCATTTGTTTCAAACTCCCAATCCAGGTCGGTTGGGTGTTTCTGCGTGGTGGTTAAATAATCGCGGTACATGGCATCCCATTTAAATATCACGCCCTCACGAACGGGAATTTCTAATTTAAAACCGGTTTCCCACGCCGATTTAGAGGCATACGGACGGTATGTAAAATCACGTTCGCCTACAAGTGCCGCGTACAAACTTTTCAGATATTTTCCTTCAAACATTTTGAGCCCGACCATGCCGCGTACAATGCGGGTGCCGGGAGCGTTATCAGGTTTGGTAAATTCGGTTTCGTAACCCAGGTTAGCAAACGGACCGGCATTAAACCCACCTAAAAAATCATCTACTTGCCATACTTTTTGGGTATATTCGGTAGTAAGTAAAATTTTATCAGCGTTTTCGTTAGTCAATCGTTCCCCATCTACAGGACGGATTTTCGTGCGGCCGTAATCCATAGTAAGTTCGTTGGACCACAAGAAATGTTCGGCATGGTAATCGGCAATAGAATCCCAATTGCCGCGCACGGAAGTTTGCGAGTCCGAGGTCAAGCGCGCATCGGAAAAACCTTGATAATCCTGCGCATTTTTTACTTCGGTGGACGTTAAATCAAAGGCCAGTTTTTTAAGTTCCACTTGCCAGCCGTGTTTGCCATCTTGAGCCCATACTGCCGTGGCACACCACGCACACAACGTAATAAAGAATAGTTTTTTCATATAACTCCTTTTATACAGAAAAATAAGATTACACTTAAGTAATCTTATCTCTATTTTACCAATTTTAAGAGGGGGATACCGAATGCACAAAAAACGCCCCTCGTTTTGTGAGGGGCGTTTGAATACACCTTGTAAATACTTATTTGGTGGGGGAAGCGGCTTCTTTTTTCCACGTGGTAGCGATACAGATCATCGCAATAATACACGCGTAGATACAAGAAACATACACACCTTTCCAACCGTAGTGTTGGCTGATATAGGCCGCGCCTTTGCTGGAAAGCATCGCGCCAAAATAACCAAACATTCCGGTAAATCCACAGGCAGCCGCGGCGGCTTTTTGTACCGTTACGCGGGAGGCCTGTACACCACCGGCCAGGTTTTGCGGACCATCTACGAAGAAACCGATAAAGGCCGCTAATATAGCCGTCGTCCAAAAAGCAGTGGGCGCGGCGAGTTTATAAAATCCCCAGCAACTGGCCGCTAAAATGATCAAGTAAATGATGTTCATTTGCGTGCAGCGGCCGTGGAACCAGCGGTCAGCCAAATAACCGGCTACGATACCGCCCGGCATGCCTAAGAACGGCATAGCAGACGCAGCAGAGGCAGCGGCGGCTTCGGTAAATCCGCGGTCTTGGTTGAGGAACGTGGTGGCCCAATCTAACGTGGCAAAGCGGACATAGTAAATAAATACATACGAAATAGCCAGTGCCCACAAGAAAGGGTTGGTCAATACGTATTTCACAATAATTTGCCATTGGGACATATCGGCCTTGTCCTGTTTAACGGGCATTACGTCGTTGCGGTATACTTCAATGGCCGGCAACCCTACCGAGGCAGGGATATCCGTCATATAGTAAATCATAAAAATACCATATGCAATACCCATCGCGGCGGGGACTAAGAAAGCCATTTGCCAACCGCAGTGCGCACGCAGTAAAAGTGAAATCAATTGCGCTACAAAGAACGCTCCAAACGTGTGGGAAGAAGACCATAAGGTCCATTTGGTGGCACGTTCAGAAGGAGAGAACCAGTGTACAAGGCCCTTGGCTACCGGAGGAAATCCCATAGATTGCGCCGCACCGTTTAATCCCCACAAGAAAGCCGCCATGAACGTCATGGAAATCGGCAAGACGAGGTGAATTTGCGGTAGGAACGCAAAGAGGATGTTGATAAGAGACGAGGAAATCAACCCCAGCGCCATGATGGAGCGGATGTTGCATTTATCAGCAATGGTACCGCTGATAAATTTACCGATCCCGTAGGTCAGATAAATCACAAAACCGATGGTACCTAATTGTTCTACGGTAAATACCCCGTTATTGATTAGCACCGGTTTAATAATATCCAAGTTTTTGCGGGTAAAATAGAAAAGCGCATACCCGAAATACATGGAGAAGAACATTTTGATACGCCATGAACGATACAACCTTTTAATTTCCTGCTCATCGGTCAACGGTTGCGCATCGGGCAACGGTTTGAACCAATCTAGTATTTTAGACATCACATAATCTCCTATTTATAATCTTTGGTCTGCCTTTTTTCCAACGCCGAATTTGTAATAAAATGCGGCGGCGAAAAAAAGACAAACCTACTATATCGTCCGACCCTTCTATTATAACAAAATTCCGATGGTTTTTATAGCCGATTTTTACTTCGGAAAATTCTGCAAAAACGGGAAAGGAATTTTATTCCTTTCCCGTCGTGAATAGAGTGTGTGCAATAGCAGGGGGAAATTAGAAGTTTTCCACAATCCCTTGCAACATATCGTGTAAGTTTTGTTTGGCCTTTTGAATAGCCGGTGTATCGGTAGCCAAGGGACGTAATAATCCTTCGGCTTGATCGGCACGAGCCAACGTAATACACAAGTTATATAAGTCGGACGTCAACTTGTTGGTACGCACGGCATCGGCCGGGTTTTGACTTTGATACTTAACGATATTTTCCTGCATCTTATTGACATATTCGGTAAACTGGTTGTAGTCAATAACGTCCTTGCGCATGATCTTTTGAGTCATGTGATCCAATTCGCCAAGCATCGTACGAGCCGATTCGTACAACTCATACGATTTTGGCAAGGCGTAGGTGCCTTCCTCAATATACGTAGGTTGTTGCGTGAGGCGTTCCCCGGTGGCGGGATCAAACACGTTGTCTTTTAATTTCTTGAACGCGCGGTTGAGCATAACGGAGAAATCGCCATGTTGCAAGATCGCATCGTAGGAGGTAATCATGTGCGCGATTTCATTAAAAGCCGGAGCCGTCTTTTCCGGCCCAACAATTTCACTTAGCGCAACCAAGCGGTTGTAGAAAGTAACCAAACGGTTGAAATTTTCCGTCATGGTAAATTCGGAATAGTTCCCGTAGTCTACTAATTCTTTGTTGAGCTTGGAAATATCTTTAGTCAATTTCCCAAAGCGCAAATCGGCATTTTTGGGATTCAAACCGAAGGTTGCGGCTGATACTTTACCAGCGGTAATCGTTTCTTCCGTAATGACACGTTTTTTAAATACGCTCAGGAAATCTTTAAACATATCCCGGTTTTTCCACGCGAGCACACTGGCCACCGCAGCAGAATAACCAAAAATGATACGGTTAAGACCAATGGCACCGTTAGGGGAATCCAACCAGGTGCTCATCCAACTCAAGACGTCTTGCGTCCATTGCGGTCCTAAATCGGCGAATGTGAATGCTCCCAAGGTGGCCGCACCCACTCCGATAAGTCCGCGGGAGTTATATTTTGCATAATCTCCGGCAGCGGTTTTAGCCCATATATCTTCTTCGGCGTCTAATTTTTGTAAGGCCTCTTTCTTTTGTTCTTCGGAGAGTCCTTTATCATTGAGTACGCGTTGTTTTCTGTCTTGCATTTCCGCCGTAACAATGTTTTGCATACGCGCCGAATCTAACTGACCGGGAACGGCCGTGGCCATATAGTGGAGTAATCCGGCGCCTCCGGCTACAAGTGCTAACGGCCCGGAATACGGTAAGAATGTCAACCCAATCCCCGTAACTGCCAATAACGGCAGTGAGATACCCGTTAGTTGGTCATCGGTCATTTTTTCTTTGCGGACCAGTTGCGTCGCTCCGATACGGGTGAATAATGTGGCCAACATGTATCCCGTAATGAGCCCTTGCCCGAGAGCAGGATACGTCATGTTGGCGGCCTGGCTTAACATAGCCAAACTGGCGGCATAACTGGCATACACGGCTGATACACGGAACGCGATATCTTTAATATCTTTGCTATTGGATTTATAATCTTTATATCGTTTTTCCATGGCCGATTTTTCTTCGGGCGTCGGCGTGTATTTGGCAGCAGGTTGTTCTTTATTATCGGGGGCTAAAGCATCCGGTCCGGTGGGTTTTTTAAATAGCGGCGTGTTACGTAGTAAGGCCCAAGACGCACCGATAGAACCTAAGGCCACCGGCAACACAATCGTCCAATTGACAGACGCCAGCGCAGCTAGCGAAATCAAGGCCGAGAACCCTAACCGGGAACCCTGTTTCCAGTTACTGTAGTCCAAGTTTTGGGCGGTATAGGTGATCGGGTCTTTATAGAATTTCAAAATGGTAGGCATGATCGTATTGAGCAAACTACCCGCTAATACGACGGTAAACGTCGGTAACATCATTTGTCCGATTGTTAGATCTGCCGCCGCTCCGTACATGCCCCACTTGGCAATGGAGAAACCTAACACGGCTGCAGAGGCTCCATATACGGCTTTAATGGTGTTGGCGTTGCCTAATTTTTTCATGATAGGCATAGCCCACTTGCTGATAAGTGGTGTTAAATATCCCACGCCGCTTAATCCGTTGACGCCTGCGTTGGCACCCATTTCGGCAGTTGCCGCAATAGATTTTTTGATAACTCCGGTGGTTGTATTGGCAATATCGCTACCGATTACTACCCCTAAACTGCGAATCGCCCACTTCATGGAGTGCGGTTCATTGAGGCGTAATTCCAAATTCAAATTCGGGTTGTGTTCCAACATGTGCGCCATAGCGAGTAAGTTGGTGGTGGAATACGGTGTGTCTACATTGACGTGATACGATCCTTTTTCTTGGATTTCTTCTAATATCTTGAGCGATTTTTTGTTACGCTCCACAATATCCATATTGCCTTTAGGAAGTACAAATTCCCAATGGCCCATTTCCGTTAAAGCAAGTACGAATCCTTCCGGTACGGTAAATCCCGGTTTGGGGGCTAATTTTAAGAACGAAAACATCCGACCGTAAAAATCTTGTTGGGGTTGTGAAAGAATACCTACGGGTTGCTCGGATAATTGGCCTTTTGCATTGCGGAAATAAAAAGGAATGTTATTCTTATAATATGTTCCGGCTTTTTGAAGAGCTCTGCCCGGGTCTTTGTTGAGTTGGGCAAAGTTTTGGTCGCGGAAGGTACCTTGAATTTCGCGGATGTTTTCTTCCGGGGCCACCGGCACTACACCCGCAAAACGGGAGGCGCTGGCATCAAAAGGTAAGGTGTTTACTTCTTCATACGCCCGGTTGACTCTGGCTCTCCAGGAAGGATCCTTGACGATGGAGTTTAATTCATCCAATAAAGAATGTTGGGAAGAAACGTCCGTAATGGCTTGTAAAGAAGCGTCCAACTGACCGGTTTCAAAGAAAGCGTACAATAAGTCCCCTTGTCTACCACGGTCGGGGGCTTGGGTGATTTTTTCTTTAACGCCTGCAGGTTGTGTATTTAAGAAATCGGCAAAGAACCATCGTTCGTACAAACGAACAAGGGCCTCTTTTTTGTAAGTAATGGAGGCACGGCTTTCTAAGATCCCACGTAATTGCGTGGCCGCCGGAACGGTCTTACTAAGGATATAACTGGCTTCGGCGTTAGCGTCTCTTTGTCTGGAACGCGCATTGGTTCGCGTTAAAACACCGAAACGGGGCAGAGGAATAAAAGAACTATATAATAAGTTAGAAGTGTTGCCGGTCAAACCGGAAGATACATGAGATAAATTCGTAGATGGATTGGGGACTGTTGCCAACGGGGCACCCGAAGAAAGGCGATTGGTAACCGCGCGTTGGGTATTTCCGGTTTGGGCTTCTCGCGCGCGTTGTTCTACATCGCTACGCAATTCCAAGAAAGAACGCGTTACATCACTTGCAGCGTTGGTATGGATATAACTATAAGGATGATATTGATTTAAAATATAACGTTGAAATTCGGGGGTGACTAACGAATAAGCGGTTTCCACACGGCCTTCGGCCCAGTGTAGTGGGTGTCCGGCTTGCGTCATGAAATCTTGGATATCTTGCCAATGCCCCAGTAACGTGAGCGGACGACCTTGTGCATCGATCCCTTGTAAACGTAAATCTAAT
The DNA here is from genome assembly GCA_902766765.1 of uncultured Elusimicrobium sp. Classification (GTDB taxonomy): domain Bacteria; phylum Elusimicrobiota; class Elusimicrobia; order Elusimicrobiales; family Elusimicrobiaceae; genus Avelusimicrobium. The sequence continues at coordinate 6,555 of CACXER010000011.1, forward strand.
AGTTCTTGTACTTTATCGTAGGCTTTTAAATTGAGGAATGCACGTGTAAGCGCAATATCTGTAACCGGGATAAATTCATCCGGTAAATTTTGTTTGGCCACTTCCCACAACGTGGCCACATCGGAGGCTTCCCCTAACAACCCGATGTTGGTAACAGCCCCCATTTCTTGTGCCCATTGATTGATGAAGGTTTCATCGGCCGTTCTAATTTTGACACCTTTAATAAGATCCGTATAAAAGGATAAAGCATCGGAAAGTTGTTCCGGAGTCAGTGTCATGCCACCATCTACTACCGCATCTATGATACCGGACAAATAAAAATTATCCACTTGGGCGGCCGATAAACTTCCTAAATCAAGGCCGTTTAACAATGCATCTTCTACTTGCTGTAACGACAATACATCCGGATTATTGACACCGATATTAAAGGCACGTTGTATATTTAAGGTATGTGCAGATTCCGGAAAGGGTCTGAAAGAGGCCTCTTTGGAGAGTGCTATATGTGTATGTGTAACAGCCGGCAACGGTTTTGCGGTTGAGGTGCGGTGGGCACCGCCTTTAAATGAGTGCGGTCCTTTTTTACCGGGTCTATAATGGGATGATTTAATCGGTGCTTTTCCACGGGGAACGCGCGGATGAAATTGAGCAAAAGCGGGAGATAAACTACTTAGAATAATTGAAAAACTTAAAACAAGTGATAGCAATTTTTTCATACACATACCTCTGTCTATATTTACACTCCTTCTACTATTATTATGAACCTAAATTGGGGAAAACACAAGGGTCAAAAGGCCCATTTTACTTCTAGGACCTTTTGACCCTATTTACAGCAATCAACACTATCCAAGCGTTACCACTTGATTATAACAAAAACGAAAGGCCAATTACCAATCGGCTTCTTTACCGAGTTCCGAAACGGGTAACATTTCCCCGAAAGTATAGGTGCGAGGGACTTCGTGAACGGTGAGTCGCTTAATTAAAAAGGTGCGGATCGTTTCCAACTGTTCCGGGCCGAACCCTTCCCGTAAAACCACAAAGGCCTTAAGACGCTCCCCTTCTTCAGGGCGCATCAAGCGTACGCGGCATTCTTTTACGGCCGGGTGTTGGGCAAGCACTTGCTCTACATGTTTGGGGTAAATGTTTTCTCCAGCCACTTGTACACACGCGTCTTGACGGGAAACAGGAAATAAAAAGCGTTCATTTTTCATGATTACTTTATCCGGTAAGGATTGCCACTTGGTTGTGCTGCAACGTTTAATGAGGGGGTCTTTTTCCTTGCGGGAAATATCCCAAAACGGTAAAATTTCAAAGGGCTTTCCGGCTTGGTGTCGATAGGCGATAGCCCCTGTCTCGCTAGAGCCGTAAATCTCGGTAAATCGGTGTGCACCGGCTTGTAAAATTCCTTCAATCACTTCATCCTTACAAGGTGCCGTAGAAGAAAGGACCTGGATATCTCCCGGGAATTTATTTTCACACCGCAACCAATAATTCCAGAAGAGCGGAAAACCTACCATCAAATCTCCCGGTTGCAATAAGGTATGCCACGCTTGGGAAGGTAATGCCGGCAAGTGCACCACCGGAATCCCTAGTGCGTGAGGCAAAATTACAGTAAACGAAAATCCATATAAATGATTCGCTGGGACGAGGGAAACAATGCGGGAAATTCCTTCAAACAAAGGTGTGAGTCCATGGGCCTCTTCCCACATCATGTTGACGGTATGGACACATTGCTTGGGGGTTCCGGTGCTACCGGAAGTTAAAAAAGTGATTTGTTGGTTTTTCAAAAAAGAAGCATACGCATAATCAACCATGCGCTCTAAAGAAGAAAACGTGCGCGGCATATAGCCAAACATACTGGCGGCTTTTTCTTCGGCTTTTTGTTTGATATCGGTAGGGAGATTGGTCCATAGTCCTTCGGTGTCAGCGTCAAAAATAGCCAACGAATCGGCCTGACTGCGGGCCAGTTCCGTACGCATTAAATCACCGATGAGTTGTACAATGTCGCTACGGTTGAGCATAAATTATTTCGTCCGGTGTTTATCCACATAGTCGGCCAACGCCCCCAAACTGCGGAACATTTCACGCCCTTGGTGGATATTTTCAAATACGATTCCGTATTGCTTTTCTAACAACAAGAGTAATTCCATGGCGTCAATACTATCTAAGCCAAGTCCGGCCTCACTAAATAGCGGGGTCTGTTCACTTAGGCGGCTTAAATCTCTGCCACCTAAATCAATGCCGGAGGCAATGAGTGCTTTTAATTCGTTGATAGTTTGCGACACAGGATATTTCCTCTCATAAAGATTATAGGTATTCTATAAAAATAAGTCCGTTTCGTCTATGCGATTTCCGGCCCGGTTTGAGAGTCGGCCGATTTGTACATAGGGGGCTAAAAAACATAAAATATATATAGTATGCATGTCAAAGCCCCTCATATAAGTAAAAAATGGATGATTTTTTCCGTTACCGCTAACGGGACGTTTATGTCCACGTTGTCGGCGGGGATTGTCAATATTGCGCTACCCACGATGTCGCAACAGTTTCATGTGTCGCTGGAAAGTATACAACTGGTTGTCAGTTTGTATTTATTAGTATTAACGTGTTTACTGCCGGTGTTTGGTAAACTGAGCGATTTGTATAGCCGCAAATGGATGTATTTAGGCGGCTTTATTACATTTGGTGTGGGGGCTTTATTCGGGGCGCTATCCAATTCGCTGACTACTATGTTACTGGCGCGGGCGGTGCAAGGTATTGGCTCATCGGCGATGATGGCCACGTCCCAAGCCCTGATTGCCCAAGTTTTTCACGGTTCTTCCCGCGGTAAGGCCTTTGGAGCCATCGGCGCAGTCGTTGCGTGTGGCTCGCTAGCCGGGCCGGCTATTGGCGGCGCCCTGATTCAAGCATGGGGGTGGCGGTCTATTTTTTGGCTGACGATTCCCATTTGTATCTTAGGGGTGTGGCGGGGGATTTATTTAATTCCGCGTTTCAAAGCCATTAAAAAAATGAAAATGGACTATTGGGGAGCCGCTTATTTTGCGGCCATGAGTTTTACCTTTTTGTATGCGCTCAATACCGCCAGCGAAAAAGGGTGGAGCCACCCGTTTATTTTGGGGGCATTTGCCACGTCTTTTATCTTCTTTTATCTGTTTTTCCGTCGGGAACATACTTCCAAATACCCATTTATCGGGCTGTCTATCTTTTCTATCAAAGCCATTTCGTACGGTTGTTTGGTGGCCGTACTGGGGTATACGGCGTTATTTGCAAACTCCGTTTTGTTACCTTTCTATTTGGCTGATGTAATGCATTTGGACCCGATTCACATTGGGTTACTCATTTTGCCGTTCCCCATTACCTTGGCAATAACTTCTGCCGTATCCGGCGCGTTATGCTCTAAATGGCCGGCGCGTATCATTACGACGGCCGGGTTTGTATTACTCTTGTTATCTAACCTGATGTTTGCTTTTATTGGGAGCGAGCCGAGTTTATCGTATATTGTGCTGGCCCAACTGATTATGGGAGCCGGCAGCGGAACGTTCCAAGTACCTAATAATAACACGGTTATCAGCGCGGCCCCCAAAGGGAAACTGGGAGTTGTGGCCAGTGTCAATGCGCTTTGCCGAAACCTGGGGATGATTGCGGGCATTGCGCTTTCGGTAGCGGTCTGCGTACTGGTAGAGCGTCTGTTACAAGCGCATGGAGTTGCCACCCAGCCCGCGTTTATCGGCGGGTATCAGGCGGCTCTATTATTTGGAGCGGCCTGTTCGGTAGTTGGGGGAATTTTATCGGCTAAGCGTTAAAAGACCTAGGTCCTTTTTCTTCTTGCCAATAGGTCCAATTGCCCATGTATTTTTCCAGTTTTTTTCATTATAATGTAGAGGTATATTTATCTAAAACGAGGTGAAGCATGAAACAAGTATTACGCAACTGTTGTATCGGACTGTGCTGTTGCTTTTTAGCCATGAGTGCTATGGCGGCTACTTTCTACCAAAACCCGGAAGGGGAAATTATCATGGAACTTTCCACGCCGGAAGATGCCGGGCGTTTACTAGCGTTGTTTGGCGAAAGGGCGCCTGTTTTGTTGACGGAAGGGGAAGATGGAAAAACAATTACGTCACAAACATTTTCCGAACAAGATTTCAATGTGGCTCAAGCCAAACTGATCGCTTTTGTGCGCGATATCAACTGGAAGACCGGTTTCAATCTCACCATGCGCGACGTTAATTTTTGGCAACGGTTAAAAATGGTTTTTACCGGAATTACGGTGGCTACGCAACCTATGCGCGTCAATTTGAACACCATATATCCGGGCCTGGAAGACGAACTGGGAAATTTGGAAGACCAATTAGTGGATGCACTGCAAAATTATGCCGAGGCCTCTACCTTTGATAGGGCTGTTGCATTATCTTTGCTGGGATTGCGCTTTGCTATTTTGGATGATAAACCGTTTTTATTGCTTTTTATAGACGAAGGGCAATACAAAGAACTGATCGCATTAGATAAACGGCTGGAACCTGAAAAAGATTCCGCCATTGAAAAATTGATGAATAATATTTATACCTTTTTTTCCTACCGCTCCATTTATATGGATAAAGGATATGACGCCAATACGGAAAAATTGATTGATGTTGCCAAACTTGGTGAAGGCGATGCCGAAAGCACGTGGGAGAAAATGGCCGAATTTGCTACGAACATGTACAACTTGGATAAAACCAACGATTTAACCCCCGAGACCGAGGCCAATTTGCGTATTCCGCGTTTAGAGTTTGCCATGCGGCGTGTTAAACACAACGTAAAAGTGGAAAAGAAAGCCGCAAAAATCGCTTATAAAGACCCGAATAATGCCGATTTAGTGGCGGAGGCAAAATCCGAAGGCCCCCAAAACCCAAACTTGGAACAAGAGGCCCGGGAATTACTTAAAACGCTTACGCGCAATCAAATTAAAATGCTCATGCTTAAATATTGTATTAAGTAAGGAGGAACGTCATGAAAGGAATTATTCTGGCAGGCGGCGCAGGAACACGGTTATATCCGGCTTCCTATGCGATTTCTAAAATTCTGCTTCCGGTATATGATAAGCCGATGATTTATTATCCGCTATCGGTACTAATGCAAGCGGGCATACGGGAAATCCTGATTATTACCAATCCGGAAGATGACGCGAACTTCCAAAAACTACTGGGCGACGGCAGCCGGTGGGGACTAAAAATTTCCTATAAAATCCAGCACGTCAAACGCGGTATTGCCGACGCATTTTTACTGGGCGAAGAATTTATCGGTGCGGACTCCTGTGCGCTGATTTTAGGTGATAACCTATTCTACGGAAACGGTTTTGAACGGTTGCTCAAAGCCGCGTGTTTGCGCAAGACGGGAGCCACCGTTTTTGCTTATCAAGTGGGCGACCCGCAACGCTTTGGCGTGGTGGAAGTGGATGAAAACCAACGGGCGCTATCGTTGGAAGAAAAGCCGGAAAAACCCAAAAGCAATTTGGCGGTAACCGGACTTTATTTCTACGATAATGACGTCGTGAAATATGCCAAAGCATTGAAACCTTCCAAACGCGGGGAATTGGAAATTACCGACCTCAATAAACTGTATCTGCAAGCGGGCAGTTTGCACGTTACTACGTTAGAGCGCGGCTTTGCCTGGTTAGACACCGGCACGCACGAAAGTGTGTTGCAAGCGGCTAATTTCGTACATAGTATGCAAGTCAACCAGGGGGTTGAAATTGCGTGCTTGGAAGAAATTGCCTTACAGCAAGGGTTTATCACATCGCAGGAACTCAAAGTGCAACTGATGGAACAACCCGACAACGTGTACTACAATTTCGTCCGCGGATTGGTACAGGAAAAATAAGATAGTTTATAACGAATAAAAAGCCGCCTCATTGCAGGCGGCTTTTTGATTAAGGCAAGGAATAGAGACGAGAACCGCTTGTAGTAAGGTAAGTTCCCCGAAGAATTTTCACACAATAACTGTGTTGTGTTGCTTCAAAATCTTGCCCCTCTCGACAA
>CACXER010000012.1 GCA_902766765.1 uncultured Elusimicrobium sp.
CATTTGCGGCCAATACCCGAGCCCTCCCGAAGCAGTCTGATAATCCGATAGACGGTTTAACACGTCCTGTGCTTGCTTTTTAAACCGGGTCAGATCCCCCAATTTAAAATCTTGCACCAGTTGCGCACTAACTAATACCGGGCGGATTTTAGAGAGTTGTTGTTCCAAACAATCATACGGATAGGTAATTAAATAGGACAACGCCCCTTTCAAATTGAGTAGCGCCGTGGAAGCCACCGAGAAGGTAACTTTGTTTTCCGGGTTTTGCGTAACCGAGGCGGGTTTAGCCAACAATTCTTCTTGCTCTGACTGCGTTGTGTTAAACAGCGCTAACGTCTGCATTTTTTCCACCGGAGCCACCGTTACCGACGTTTGGACGCCGTCTGTTTCGCCACGTCCTTTGACGCTAAATGCCACCTGGCCTGATCCGGTTTGAACGGCCTCACACGGCCACATTACTTCCTGGGCTTTACCAAGCGGCACTTGGATTTCTTTGGCCTCACCCGTCAATTTAATAGCCCCATGTGCAGCGGCATGAACGGTAAATACTCCTTTCTTATCGGCGTAGTTGTACACAATAGCCCGACAAGAAAATTGGTCACCTTGACGCGTTAACGTGGGGATATTGGCATTGATCATTAGCGGTTTGGAAACGGTAAAGTTTGTTTCCCCTACCCCAAATTCTTGCGTGCGGATAGCCAACGCAATGACCCGGAAGCGCGTTAAATTGTCCGGCAATTTAAATTTAACTTCCGCGCGGCCTTTTTGATCGGTCTGCACGTGCGCTTGATAGAGCGGCACAAACGAGAAATGACTGCGCAAATCCACCCCGCCTAATTTCGCCAAGGCCGATCCGCCGCCGCCGCGGTTTTCCCCTTTTTCGCCGAAGTTACGCTGCCCGATTACGTACGGACGGTTAGCCGCGGTAAACACCGCCAACGGACGCGAACCGTAAAATGCATTAAATGGGTTAGGCGTTTTATAATCTGTCAGCGCCAACACGCCCTCATCCACAGCCCATAACACAACTTCCGCCGGTACCCCTTTTTTACCCAACCGGGTGGTTAGTTTTAAGGTCACTTCATCACCGGGGCGATACGCTTGTTTGTTCGCCCGGACAGACACTTCTATTTTCTTAGAAACCGGTTCTACTTTTAATTCCACATATCCGGTTTTACTTTGTGGTTTACCTAAATCTACTCCTTTCTCATTGACCGGAGCAGCCGTGCGACCTTTCACCAAGGTAACACTCACAAATACGTTAGGCAAATAATTTTCTTTTATGGGTACATCTATATAATCGGCCCCGCCTTTAACAGTCGTAATCCAGGCGTCCAAAATACCTTCCCGCTCTACCGTAACTAACGCTTGCGCCGTCTCATAAGCCGACGGAACGCTAATGCGGGCCGTTTGCCCCGGTACGTAGGTATTTTTATCCTGTTTGAGGGCCAAAATATCGTCGTCTTTTTGCGCCCACGCCGGGCCATCTTTACCGTAAACCATCACATCAATACCGCCCTTGACCGTACGACCGGAAGCATCCTTCGCCACGAGCGTCACTTGATAGTTCCCGCTTTGTTGGGGCGTGAAAGTGAAAACTCCGCCTTGTTGGTTCACGCTAATCGTCTGGCTGGGCAGTTCCACTTCTTCTTTAGCACTTACCCATTCCAACCGGCCGGACAATCCCACTTTACGCACACTGTGCCATTCTATTTTGCGTAGTTGCGCCGTCACAAAAGGCACATCCACTTTTTTCCCGTCGGGCGTAACCGCGACTACTTGGATAGAGGCCGGCGCGCCAACACGGGCAAATTCCTGGGCGGTTTTCGCTCCCAGATAAAAATCCGCAGGGTGCAAGAGCACATCTTTTCGCACGAATAAATCTTGCTTAGCGGGAGATTGCACCCCGGCTTGGGCAAATATCCGCACCGGACCGTTTACGACCGGTAACACCGACGTAAACGAAGAGGCCCCTTTATCATCCGTTACGGAGGAAGAAGAGTCCACTAATTTCCCGTTTTCTTTATACTCGTCTTCGCGGAGAAAATACGGGGTAAAATTATATTCCTTAAATTTTTCCGGCTCAAACCAGGCCATCTCTCGCCGCAACGTCCAGTTGACAGGCGCTTGCGCTAACGGTGAACCAAATTGATAGTTAGCCGCTAACGTAAAGTGGGCTTTTTCGCCACTTATGTAATCGGTTTTATCGGGCTGCAAGGTAAGTTTAAACTCGGCGGCTTTGGCCGCATCTACTTTAAACGAAGCGTACGTGGAAGACGGATCTTTATCCCCCTTGCGTTTTGGCGTAAAAACAACTTCCCAGTCCCCCCCATGCGCCGAAGTCGGCAGTTCAAAAGTCACATCAAACGTGCCCGCCACGGAAGAAACGGTAACCGTGCGGGAAAGCACTTCGGCACCGGATGCATCGGAAATCACTAAATTCCCTTCCAAACCCGTCGGGATACTCCACACATTTTGTTTCAACTCCCGGGCAATACCTTTTAAGTAAACGGTTTCGCCGGGGCGATAAATACCGCGTTCGGTAAACAAGAAAACACGTTGCATTTCTTGTTGCGGGTTATACGTATAATTGACGTTGAAACGCCACGGTTCCAATCCGTCATCCAGTTCCGTACTGACGAACCCGTCCCCTCCCGCACTGGAAACAAACGCGTATAATTTCGGGCCGCCCCACGACGGAACTGGCGCATCCAGTTTCGTCCAACCCGGAGCACGTGCCAAACCGTTCATATCCGTAGAACCCGACCATAAAATAGTATTGGTTTTATCGCGTAGTTCTACGGCTAAATTAGCCATGGGCTCGCCGGTTTCCAACGAAGTGGCCCATACTAAAATATCCTCCGGCGACGTTTTAAACGTAATACCGACATCCGTTAAATTGTTGGTAGAAGACACCCAGCAATCTTCCCCGTTGCGGGTAAGTTTAATTTGGCTAAATACCAAACTATCCTGTGCGGTGGGCGAAAAACGGTTTAAGTCCAAATAGGTTTTAACGGTTTTATCTTTAATATCCGTAAAAGTATAATTTCCGTTAAAGGTAGTTTGGGTAAGCGGTTTTTCAGCGCAGTAGGCGTTACTTGCAGCGGTCAGGAACGGAATATAATTCTCTTTATTAAACCGCGCGGCACGCACGGGGACTTGGGGCATATTGATTACATCAATGGGCAACCGCGCCGGGAGATAACTTTCCAACACGCCGTATCCTCCGGTAAAATCTGCCGCCGGACAATAACCGTCGTTGGTAACGGTAAAAGTATAATCGTGCCCTAACTTTTCGCCGTAGATATCGGTTAAATCTTTAGAAATGGTAACGGTAAGCGGTCTGGTGGGGGTTAATTCCAAAAAGGAAAGCGGTGTAGCAAAAAAGGCCGCTCCGTTTTTTTGGTCTTCCGCCGTGAGCGGATATTTATCCAACCACGCTTGTTGCGCATTCTTAGATAATTTGGCAAACGGAGAAATAACTACCTCCCGGCCCAGGGCATCTAATTCTTGGGCGGATAATTGACGCATAGCCCCGGCGGGTTCCACCGTAGTAGCCGCCACTAAGTCACGCAAGCGCACCGGCGAAGAAAAACGCACCTGCGGCACAAACGGTAGACAGCCGGTAGATTGCACGCCGTCCACGTGCAACGTCGGATACGTAAAAAAGGTAGTCTTATAATCGTTGGCAAGTCCTAACGGCCCCGCCACGGCCGGCAACCCGGCCTGGAGTACAAACGTATAGGCCGTAGCACGCTCTAACGGGCGACGCGGTGTAAAAGCCAACGCATACGACGCATCCGGCAAATAGAAGAAGTGTTTTTCATATTCTTCCGGCGTGATAGCGCGGGCCGATAATGAAATGGCTTGGCCGGATGGGTCTGTCAAGGAAGCAAAGCGAGCGGCTTTATCGGCGGACACTGGTAAATTAAACCCTACATATAATGTAGGCGTGCGCGAAATCCAATGCTCATTATTTTGTGGATACACCTGACGCACTTGCGGGCGGGGCGTAGTAAAAGAAAACTGGTAATTAGACGCTAATTTTTCGCCTGACACACGAGAGGTAAATCCGCGGCTGATTTGCACGGTGATCCGCGTGGCTTGCGGCCACGGTTGGGAGGGTTCAAAGAGTAAAGTTTGCGTACCGGAAAAACGGCAAGAACCCTGCACAGTCGGCGTGAGAGAAATCGGACAATTGTCCGAAGAAAAAGCACTTTGTTCGGCCAAGGCAGTAACCGGTTGGTTAAATGTAATACTAATAGGTTGGCGGCCGGCTTCGGTTAGGGTACCGCGCGGCGAAGTAGAAAGTATTTTGAGCGGTGATGCTTGTAAAACAGCTGAAACAAAAAGTAGGGATAAAACAAAAGTCCATTTGCGCATAAATGCCTCCTCGTGTATATTTCTATTCTATCATATTGAGCAAGCAAAAAAATCCCCCGGGATAACCCCGGGGGAAAGTTAAATCAACGGCTCTTTTGGATTACTGGCAACGATATTTAACCCGGTAACCCCAACCCTTACACGTCATAGGCCAGGCTACCGTAATTTTCGGCTGCACGTAATAGATTTCTTCCCATACTTCTTGTCCGATACGCGAAGTGGTACAAGAAGGGGCAGCATCTATTCTATCCCCAGTTCTCACTTTGTGGCTGTGATCCCCGCCTACCCAGTTTTTGAGTAATCGGTGGAAAATAACTTGCGTTTGGAATTCGGTATCCCACAGGTCATCCCACACAGACGGAACGGTAATCGTCGCCACCGTAGCCGCAATGTGTGTCAAAAAGTCCATATAATCGGAAAGGAGCATGATCGTATCTCCGAACCACAACCGCGGATTACCGCCGTTGGTAGCGCACCGGGTATTATTGAGACCATCCACGTGATAAAGATTTACCCAATGGAACGGAACCCACATTTGCCGCCAATATCCGGTATCCGTAATTACCCAATGAGACTCGTACGTGTTTCTCTCCATACTTCCTTCCACATAAGTCCACTGCGGGTTATTTTTACAGCCGGAGGTATCCCACGCGTCACTCGGATAGGTAATTTGTTCTTCTTCATGGCCGCTTGTACAAACAGTTTGTCTGTAGAACAAACGTTTTTGCTGGCCATATTGACCGGACGGGCACGCTTTGTATTCGTAGTCACTGATCGGATCTGACGGAATACAAGCCAACGGACAGTTTCCCGACAAGCCAAGCACACGCACCACGCGGTTGGCGGCTGTGGGAGAATACTGCGTCTGCGGCGTTACAGGGCGCGCTATCCAGCGCAATTGACAACCGGACATACTGGGATCACTAAAATCCGTAAAGGTGGCTGCGTAGGTAGACGAACTTCCGGCCCGGCGGTGTTGTACCGAACTGGCATTCGGATATGGGATATCCACTCCTCCTATCTGAATCAGTTGCGTACTTCCGCCATCTGCCCCCGCACTACTACCCATAAGAGGCACGCCCGAATCAGGAGACCCTGAGACACTCAAAGCACCGATGTTGGCTTTGTTGGCATATTGCAACAAGTTGTTATCGGCCTGTAACGTCTCAATGAATGAATCGGACGTGTCATCACCACTGCCTCCGTTAAAAGTCAAAAAGCCACCGCTCACGAGCATGTTTGTCCGGGTATTAGCCGCCGGTAACACGCTCAGCCCGGTAACACTAAAATTGGTAACATTGTCGGTCCCTTTCTTATGAAAAATAGCCGAAGGCATATTGATATAAGGTTGGTCACTGACACCGGTTACTTTATCCAAGGTAAACATTGTCGTACCGGACGGCAAGGTATTAGGATAAAACAACGATATAGTTCCACCCGTTCCCGTAGCACTTGTTCCAGACCCGTCAGTCTGAGAGAATTGGGGAGTTGGCTTAGACACTACGTTCAAGTCTTTAGTTTTTAACCCCCCTCTAAGCGTAGCGTTTCCGGAGACTTTCAAATGTTCATAGCCTCCTAAACGAGACGGGTTAAAACTGACGGAAGAAACTGATTCCGCCGACACACCAACAGCTGCCATCAGCAGCGTTCCTAACATATAGATTTTTTTCATACAAACTCCATATATACAAAGTATACAAATTGGCTTCTTTATAAGTTTACAAGATAAATCACAAAAAAACAAGAGGGAATTTTTTGCCGTTCTGATTTTGCTAAAATATATAAAACATTTATCTGTTTATAACCATGAAACAAGTTACTAAAAATCCGTTTAAAGATAAAGCCCTATCCACGCTACTCATCCGATTTTCCGCACCGGCCGTGGCAGGGATGTTTGCCAACGCACTCTATAATATTATCTCCCGCATTTACGTTGGACAAGATGTAGGCGCGGCGGGGTTGGCCGGCATTACCTTGTTGTTCCCCTTAGGCCTTATCTATATGGGATTTAGTGCATTTATCGGCGTAGGAAGTAATGCCTTATTTTCCATTCGCTTGGGAGAACACCGCCCAGAAGAAGCCCGCCGCATTTTGGGAAATGGTTTTGTTTTGCTCACTCTTTTCTCCAGCGTACTGACGGTACTAAGTTATGCGTTTTTGGATCCCATTTTGACATTACTGGGGGCAGACGCCGAAGTATTCCCCCTCGCCCGTGCGTATGCGGTAGTGGTATTCCCCGGATATTTACTTTTTGGTATCGGTGCGGGTATGAACCATTTCATCCGCTCCTCCGGCCGCCCCAAAACAGCCATGGCTACGCAACTGATCGGAGCCGGCATCAATTTGATTTTCGGTCCTCTTTTTATTTTTACATTTCACTGGGGCATACGCGGTGCCGCCGCAGCCACCGTGTTGGGGCAAGCCATATCCTTCATGTGGGTCATGTGGTTTTTCTTACGAGGAAATACGATGTATCGCTTGCGTTTAAGTTATTGCAAACTCAAAAAACGCATCGTACTGGGATGTATGGCCATCGGATTTTCACAATTTGCATTCCAATTGGCATCCAGTTTGTTGAACTTCATTCTAAATCATGCGCTCTTAAAATACGGCGGGAATTTGGCGGTGTCTTCCATCGGAATAGCGGTAAGCGTAAATACCCTGGTGCTGATGCCGCTACTGGGAATTTCGCAAGGGGCTCAGCCGCTTATCGGCTATAATTACGGCGCACGCAAATATAAAACTTCTATCCAAACGCTTAAGATGGCCTTGCGTTGGGGATTATGGATAACCACCGTAGGTTTTGTGATTATTGAATTATTCTCCGTACCGATTGCCACCGTATTTAACTCAACAGATACCGCGCTGATTACCATGGCGTCGCGGGCCATACGCATCTTAAATTTCTTACTGCCTATCGTACCGTTACAAATCATGGCAACTACTTTCTTTCAAGCCATCAACCAACCCGTCAAGGCGGCTTTGCTAAGTTTATCACGTCAGGTGCTACTCGTTATTCCGCTCGTACTCATCTTACCGTTGTTCTTTAAATTATCCGGCGTGTTCTACGCCCCGGTCGTAGCAGATTTCATTGCCACTTTACTGGCTGTATATATGTTACACACGTTTTTTGCCAAACACAATTTGCGTTTGTTTGGCAAAGCAAAGAACTAAAACTCACATATTTTTTCTCTCGCTTTTGCTACAATACTACTAATGATTACCTTGGATAAAAAAACACTTCCCTCTAGTACGTTTGCATGCGGCCCGGGACAATGTTTGCCGGAGTTACGTTTAACCCCGCTGGCCCAAACTTGTTTTGAACGTAACCACCGTGCAACGGATGTGGTGCGTGACGTATACCAACACGCCACCGAACAATTGCGCCGTTTATTGGAATTGCCACCGGAATATATGGTATGTTTTTTCCCGGGTGGAGCCAATGCGGCTATGGATGCTGTATTGTGGAATTTAACGAAAGATACACTTTCCGGTTTAGCGTTTGGTGAATTTTCCCGTCGTTGGGCTCAAGATATGAGTTTACGTATCCCCGGTCTCAAAAATACGGTACGCCTAACATCCCCCGACGAGTTATTCCCTGCCCAAGAGCCGGATTATTCTGCCAGTTTGCTCGTACTTACTCCTAACGAAACTTCCACCGGGGTGCAAATCCCTAACGAATATCTCTCGCACGCGTGGGAACAACGCGGACCGGATACACTTGTTGCTTGGGACGCCACATCCTGTGCGGGTGGACGGCTACTGCCTAAAAATAAATTTGATGTAATGTTATTTTCACTCCAAAAATGTTTTGGCACCATGGGTGGCACCTGTGTACTTATTTTAAGCCCGAAAGCACAAGCCCGATTAAAACACGCCCCGCGCCCTATTCCGTACACGCTGGATTTAACACGTGCCGTTGCGCAAGCCCAACATTTTCAAACGGTAAATACGCCTAACACCACCGCTATTTGGTTGTGCGGACAAGCCGCCCTTTGGATGAACGAACACGGCGGACTGAATGCCATGGATAAGTTATGCCGCTTGCACGCCGCGTGGATGTGCGATTGGGCCACACGCACCGATTTTATTACTCCGTTTGTACGCGATGAAAAATTCCGCTCGTACACAACACTTACATTGCAACTAACCGATGCGCGTTTACAGGCCGATGATATCAACCGGGCCTTAGCAAACACCGGCCTAGCCAATCTACAAGACGGCCTCAAACGCCATTCCTATGCGCCGCAGGACACGTTGCGCGTTTCCTGTTTTCCTTTTGTGGACACCGACGGCACTAAACAATACCAAAAACTCACCGCCACGCTGGATGAAATCGTACGGCAGTTGCGGGCTTCTCTCTGATTGTAATCTAGGTCTAAAGGCCCAACATACCATAGGTCTTTTTTCGAATTCAAACAGGTCTTGATAAATTGGGAAAAGATCTTACACTATGAGTGTAGATCTATCATTTGATTGATGCGTAATTAGGAATAGATTATGTGTACCTGGGTTAGCCGCATTTTACTACTCGTTTTCTCTTTTCAAATTCTTGCGCCGCAACCGACGCAGGCAGAGACGGCGCGTCCTAAAACCAAACCTACTACCTCTATAGAAAGTGAAGTGCGTACGGCTATTGAACAAGCACGGGGCGCCTCATTTGCCCGGGCCAGGACGTTAAAAGAATTAGATAAGTCATACAAAAAACAACGGGAAAAGTTGTTAGACCTCTACGATACCATAGACGTGAAAAATATGGCCGATTATTCCGCGTTGTATAACGTCGTTGTAGCCCTGCATCAATTATCCAGTGAATATTACCCGTTCTTAAAAAAGTTTCAAGATAAAGCAGCCGCTAAAGCAGCCGCTGAGGAAATGATCCGATACAACACAAACATTCCCGGCCCTGTGCGCGACAATACCTATGTTGCTCAACGTCTACCCACACAGCCAGAGGCATTCCTTCAACAAGAAATGCATAATATTTGTCCCCTTGATATGACTTCCGTCGATATTGACGATTTGATGGAAATATTGGACCCCTTGCAAGAAACAAAAAACTCCAAAGAATTTCGCGATGCTTGTCCGGCCTACGCAGCGGAAATTCTAATCCATACTATAAACGAAAAACTTCTCCAATCTTCGTTATCGGAAGAAGATACCGATTTCTGGACGGATTTCCTGCCGCGTCTTTCCGCGCGTATGCGCTACAGTTATTACAGTTTGCCACGCATTACTATATCCTCACACTCAACCGATGTTTTAGTGAAGGGTTCACTGCGCGTGTTGTTATATAAGGTACACCAACTCTACAACAAGTTAGTCCTTCCGGATCCGCTCACCTGGGTGCAAGGAAGCAGTGATCAACCTGCCTACAGAATATGCCCCACCGAGGAGGCGTATATCGATTTTGTGTCCTACTTCCCGGAACAGACGATCCAAACAAAAGACGGGAGAGAGAGAGGCGTAGTCACAATTCCCTCAACGGGGATAACATGGATAGTTACTCCTCCTTTGAACGAGGAACCGACACTAGAACAATTTCAAACAGGCGGAACAAAAACCATCCAGGGTGAATGGTCTACTTCTGTTAAATTACCGAAAGGATATGAATGCATTGGTCTATTAGGAACGCAAGACAACTCTGCCTTGTTCTTCCACAACATATTGGAAGAATTTAAGAAAGAATTCTCCGCGCTAAAAAGTGCTGCAAAGCCGGGGAACAATGCGTATTCCGCATTACAGGCCCAGATTCAAAACATGTTGGAATACGCTATCATTATCGGGGAGCCGGACGTATTGGAAACCGTCATAAATGCTTTATCTCCCGGGGCACCGGAAGACCTGCTAACAGAAAACGCCGAGTTACTTCAGACGGCCTTTAACGTCATAGGGAACGCACTCCGGGATTTACCCACCCCCAACCCGGTACTTGCCAAAGTAAAAGAGAAAATCGTTAAACTGGCCGGCCCCGGAAACGGTACCTCTGTCCGATTGCTCGCCATCGGCACAGCCGGACTTATTCATAAAGCCGGAGAAGAAGCTCTTCCCGAAGGAACAGATTCGGAGAAATTGGTATCCACCATTACCCGGGGGGAAGAGGAGGAACGCAGAGATTTACTATTTTCCGAACAATCCCGTGAAACACTGGTTAAGTACGCCGCCGACTTTTACGGCTCCTTAAATCCACAAGTTAACTATTCCGATAGTTTTTCCTCAAAGGAATTAAGTACCATAAATTATTATAAGAAACACCCAACCGTAACGCCCAGCCCTATACCCCGGCCTGGTGCCAGAGTTGAAGATGATCTAAGACACAGCGGGATCACTGCTTTGAAAAAACACCCGACTAAAACATTTGGATTAAACTCTGAACAAATGAACATCTTGCAAGACCAAATAGCAGCTGACATCCGTAATTTACTGCCTGTTCATGCCCCCGGCCGGATATGGTTGGATAAGGCAGGCCATTATGTACCCATAGATCCTGATGGCCCCAACGCACCATACCATTCTCATCTGTTATTTGCTTCGGACTTCCCGGATGAGGATAAAAAACTAATGCCCCCCTGGACAGGATACAGTTTTAAGAGCCCGGCCGATTATCCTTATGCCGTTCCCACGTATATTTATGACTCAAAAGGCAACATAGTAACGATTTGCGCCCATAACGCGATCAACTTGGATCAAAAGAGGCATGAAGAAGTCCAAGAGATGATGGAACTCGAGTTTCGTATTATATTCGAGGCCCTTTTGTGGGTTGTGGGCGGTAAAATCATTGAGATTCCTTTTGTGTTACTTGCTCGGTTGTTTATCACAGCACGCGGAGTAGTTGTTATGTTACCGGCGGCCTATCGCGCTTCCCGCACGGTAACCCGTTCTATGCGGCTGGCCGGAAAATCCGCCAAAGAAATCCGAAAGGCCCAAATCGGCCGCTTTAGCAGCAAACTGCGCCAAGGCCGCCAATTCGCGGTCAATTTGTCTAGCCGCGGTCAAAGGGCAAGCGCCGTCGTTACCAGCACCACACGTGCGGAAGAAGTAACTGCTAAGGGTACACAAAAAGCAATTAAAAAAACCGTTAAAAAACAACAAAACATTCAAAAGAAAATAAATGAGTTATCTACCGACCCTAATAATATCGGCGAGGTAACCCGTTTGAGACAAAAAGCCGCCCAACTCGAACAAGATTTGCAACGGCTGGGCAACCAAACACAAAAAGCGGCCCAAGCGTTAGAAAAGAGCGCCGATAAACTTTCTAAACAGGCCAAGGGGTTACGTCGCCAAGCCGGTAAACACTCCGGCAAAACAGGCGACGCTCTTAGACAACAAGCCGATGATTTAGAACAACAAGCCGCGGCCTTGCGCGAACAAGCCACCCAAGTACGTAGCGGGATGGAAACTTACACAGCCGACGTAACCCGTGCCGGCTATAAATATGCCGGGCCGCGTTCCCGCAGTGCGCAACGGGAGGCCGACCGGTGGACCCGACGTATGCGTAACAAAATGAAAGGCCAAACCCCGCACAGTAACGTTGGCTGGAATGTATCGCAACATCGTCCGGGGTATGATTTGCGTGAAATCTATATTGATGCCGCTAAGTACCGATTGGAATACGCCAACCCGGGCTCGTGGAGCAATATCTTGGATAATGCCCGGTTCTGGAGAGCATTTGCCCGTGAAGGCGGTGAATTGGCTCCGATCGCAAGAAAATCGCTATTTCGGGCCGCGGAAGACGGCAGTCTGTCTGTGTTGGGCAAGCAAGTCGTCAACAAAGACGGTTTCGTAGAATTTTTCGGCAAACAGGTTTCTTTCCTGGGAAAATCGATTAAAGTCAGCCTATCCCCACGAAAAGAAGTATTGGAATGGTTTATTTACAACCCAATTGCTAAATACCGCGTGGCGGATGAGATGGCGGCATTAGCGGCCATAGAAAAAGGAATTGAGAGGATGGATGGCAGTATCGCTTTCTTTACCAGCAAAGGCGAACCCGTTGCCTTTGAACAAGTATGGGCCGTGATGAGACAAGGCCCCCAAGACCTGGCCAAATCTCGCGCCGAGTTTTTACGTTTCTTGGAGATAAAACCAAATGCTACCATGGAAGAAATAGAAACTGTCCTCAATGCTTTTCAAACAAAATGGAACTCTTGGCAGTTGGCATACGAACGAGCCGCCACGCGCTTAGCCGGCGGTAAAATACCTGCCGGGAAACGGGAAGAATATTTCCGCCAAATTGATGAAATGATTTTGGAAGGCAAGCCCTTGCCGGAATTCCAATCATTTGAAAATCCATTGACCGAATTCCAACGTTTCCAAATGATTTTCAAAATGTATGAAAATACCTCTCCGGAATTTTTCTATGCAATTCCGCGGGCCAAACTCCCCGGCGGCAAAATCCCGGCAAACTTTGACCCGGCCACCAAATCCGGCGTAACTAAAATTGTACGTGTCACGGAAGAAAATTCAAAAGCTCCCTTGCTGGGCGAAGCCACGGCAGAAAAAACAGTTTCGGAATGGAGACAAATGTTTGATTTCTTAGCAGAATACAACAGGTATTCCGGCGTGAATCCCTTGTCTACCAGTTGGGTCGGCAAAGCTTTCAAAATAAATTTAGCCATGTTTACCACGTTATATTTCACCACGGACAAGTGGTTGTATGATCTCATGGAAAAACAAACCGACTACCGCTATAATAAACAATACGAACAAGCCCGGGAAAAAAATGATCCGTCCTTGGACCATATGCAAGATGAGTTGGGATATGAAGAGCGTGAGGACGATGCAACTAATCTGTTGGACCGGTTAACTAAAGCCCGTGGTCGTGCAGTAGATGAACATATGTTTACCACATTCAGTTTCCTTTGGCCGGTTCCGTCGCAGAATCCCATTCCGGATTTGTTATGGACTGATTTACTAAGCGACGAAGACAGAGCCAATATCAAGATGGAATCCATACGCACAACGATTGACTATGTGATAACACTACGTGATTGGAATCAACAAGTCAAACAGACCAATGAGATGTTGGCCAGTAAACGTGCCGATTACGAAAAGGCCCGTTCGTTGGCTACTGACCCGGCTCAAATTCAATCCCTGGATGCGCTTTTGGCCGCCCTGGATCAAGCGGAACAGGATTTCCGTTCCTTTGCTACGGACCCGCAATTAACGCTGGCTCAAAAAGGCACCCGTTTTGCCAAATGGTCGGAACTAACCGGACTAATAACAGCGGAAGATGATTTCCAACGCCAAGCGTTTGTCCAACGTGTTGCCTCGCAGACTATAGAATTGGAAGAAATGCGCCAAAGCTACGAGGCAATGATGGAAGACGATACAGAGGGTATCTACACCACATTAATTCAACAAGTCTTGAGTGAAATTGACAAAGTGAAGGCGCAAATAGATACTATCGTCGCCAGTAATCAGAGCGTTTACGACAAACAGAACGCACTGGATGAATTATTCCGACAACCGGCCTTGCGTAACGCCACAGAAGCGCTACAACAAAAGATGCAGGAACAAGAAACGGCAGATTATTTGGATATCCTAGAAGCTAGACGACAAACACTCCAAGAAAGTTTGACCGGACAAGAGTTAGCCAATGAACTGGCCGACATTGACCAGGTTGAACAGGCCTTGCGTGAAATTATGCA
>CACXER010000013.1 GCA_902766765.1 uncultured Elusimicrobium sp.
ATTTTAACGGGCGAAGTAAAAGACGTGCTCCTCTTGGACGTTACGCCGTTGTCGCTCGGTTTGGAAACACTGGGCGGTGTATGCACGCGGCTCATTGAACGCAACACGACGATCCCGGTTAAGAAAACGCAAATTTTCTCCACCGCGTCCGACAACCAACCCGCGGTAACCATCAATGTGTTGCAAGGGGAACGTCCGATGGCAAAAGACAACGTGCCGCTCGGTAAATTTGACTTGGACGGTATCCCGCCCGCTCCGCGCGGTGTGCCGCAAATTGAAGTGACGTTTGATATTGATGCGAACGGTATCTTGAACGTGTCCGCCAAGGATTTGGGTACGCAAAAGGAACAACATATTACCATTAGTTCGCCCAATAAACTCAGCGACACCGAAGTTGAAAAATTCGTCAAAGACGCCGAAAAATTCGCCGAAGAAGATAAGAAACATAAAGAAGTGATTGAAGCGAAAAACCAAGGCGACAGCGTGCTCTATCAAACCGAAAAAGCACTCAAAGAATACGGCGACAAAGTCAGCCAGGAAGAACGCGGTAAGATTGACCAAGCGTTGAGTGACCTACGCGACGCGCTCAAAGGCGATGACGTAGCCAAGATTAAATCCACGACGGATGCTGCCTTGCAAGCAGGCCAAAAGTTAGGCGAAGCGATGTATAAAGACGCTCAAGCCAAACAACAAGCCCAACAAGGCGCAGCAGGCCCGCAACCGGGTGCCGAACAAGCCCAAGCGGGTGCAGCCAACGGCGGCAAAGAAGATGTTGTAGAAGCCGAAGTAGTGGATAAATAAAAACTGTTCGGGGAAATTAAAACCGGGGTGCGTTTTATACGCACCCCGGTTTTTCTACCCTTGAATTAAATAGCGGGCGAAACCACCACTGGTTTCAAAGTGAGGTCCAAAAGATTTGCATACATTAACGGCCTGTCTATCTGTGGTTTTTGCCCAACAGTAGAATTTATCCTCATATTGTTCATTGTCGGGAGCCGGACCATAATAATAAATGACCCCTATCGTATGCCCATCTGTTCTGGACACTTCTACTTTTGGGTATGCTCCAGATCCATACCAGGATCCATTCACAAAGCACGTCCATCCATTAGGACAGGTAAAATCCACGCTTAGTTCGTCAATATCAGCTGCATACGTTCCATTGGCCAAAAAGTATGCTTTTTGCGCATTGGCGAGAGTCCTCACAAGAGGTATAATTTGTGCTATTCTGGCTTTCATAACTGCTTTTTGATATTGCGGCAACGCCACCGCCGCCAAAATGCCAATAATGAGTACAACCACCAATAGTTCAATCAGCGTAAACGCTTGTTTGTTCTTCATATTTTTTGCTCCTTTGTTTTTTACCAACACTTTATTATTGTTTTTTTTTTTTGGTTTGTCAAGCCCTATTTTTAACGCGACTTTTACATTTCCTTTTGCCGATATAAAGGACATTTGCACTTTTCTGTTAAAATTGATATACTATATACATAACGGGCCTGTAGCTCAGCTGGGAGAGCGCCTGCATGGCATGCAGGAGGTCGCAAGTTCGATCCTTGTCAGGTCCACCATTTAAGAATGAAAACCCGCCGAAAGGTGGGTTTTTGTTTTTGAAAAGCGGGAATCTAGCAAGAACGGCTGAAGATGACGCAGGCACTACTGCAACGCCGTTGCGGCTGAGGAGGTCGCAAGTTGGGTCTTCGTCAGGTCCACCATTTAAAAATGAAAACCCGCCGAAAGGTGGGTTTTTCTTTTTGAATAATAAGTATAATATTTCTATGTCTAACCCATATACCGACGGTTCCTATCTCGCTAAAAATCCCTCCTGGCACGCGGAAGACGCGCCGTGGAAACTGACCAATATTTTGCGCGCATTACAACAAGCCGATATCCAACCATTTTCGCGCGTGTTAGACGCCGGTTGTGGGGGTGGGGCCATTATTAAAGCGTGGGCCGCACAGGCGCCGCACGTTCAATTTACCGGGTGGGATATTTCCCCGCAAGCACTCACGCTTGCCGCGCAAGACGCGCCGCAAAACGTACAATTTGTATCCGGCGAAATTCCGCCCCAACAACCGTTTGATGTCGCTTTAGCCATCGATGTGCTGGAGCATATCCCGTCGTACGAAAAATGGTTTAATCAAGTGACCGCTTGTGCGCCTGTGTTGGTGTTGCACGTGCCGTTAGATTTGTCCGTGCGTTCGTATTTGTTCCCGCAA
>CACXER010000014.1 GCA_902766765.1 uncultured Elusimicrobium sp.
AAAAGTGGGCCATGTGAGGCTCGAACTCACGACCTTACGCTTAAGAGGCGTCTGCTCTACCAACTGAGCTAATGGCCCAAACAGTACCTTATTATAGCAAAAAAGCGGCTTCTGGGTAAAACTACGCTAGTCCAGATTTCCTTTGAATTACCAACGAGGTAAAAGTAGTATATCATTTTTAATTTGACGGACGCAAGTTGACAAGCCCCCCCGCAAACGATAAAATAAAGTGTTGTTTTACCTCAAATACATAAGGAAAATTTACATGACTCACTTGAAAAGAATCGCCTACATCACCCTAATCGTAGTTATGGGATTGAGCAGTGCTACTGCTCAATCTTCGTCAGATTTTGGCAGCATAGATACGTTGCTAACCGATAACATGTTAAATGAAACAGCCAACCGGTATTCTTCGGTATTGTTATCTTTTCAACCCGAATATACTACCCGCTTGGGGTTTGATTCCTCCAACGATAAACTCACGTTACGCTCCTCGCAACAAAGTGCGCAAATGCTCTCAGCCTTGCAAGCGGTACAAGAGTCATTAAAACAAGTCAACAAAAATCAACTTTCCCCTTCTAAACAAGTGGATTACGAATTACTGCTTCAAGCCGTACATAATTCCATCCGACAGGAAGAACAAAACCGATTTAGCCAAGACCCGTTGTATTACACGGAGTCGTTGGATGCCATTTACGATCTAATACTCAATCCGTCCATTGCGCTCCTGCGCAAGCAACACGACGTAACGGCCCGTTTAAGAATGTTACCCGCGGTGGCCGAACAAGCCGAAAAGAATTTAACGGATGTTTCCCCGTTTCTGGCCCAACTTGCCATGGAAAAAGCCTATTATGCTTATTTATCCGCCGATGAATGGCAAGAATTTTTAGCGCAAACCCACGCCTTAGATCAGGATATACTCAACCAAAACAATGCAGTCGTTTACAATGCCAAACAAGCCGTACGGAAAATGTTTGACCATTTTAAGCAACTCTCCCAACAAGAGTCCTACCGGGATTTTCGCTTAGGGCAACAAAACTACTTTCAATTATTACAAGCACGTTATCAGTGGAAAGCGCAAAAAGCTCCTAAATTCTTAAAAGACCTCAGTAACAAGGTAGAAACCGCACAAAAAGCATTGGCCCAAGCCTTGGAGCCGTTCTTAGAGCAAGCCGAAGCCCAAGAAGTAACCGTAGTGGATGAAAACAATGCGGCTCAAACGCAGCCCATTACGCAAACCAAACCGACTGCCAAGAAGAAAAAATCTAAAAAATTACCCCCGCGTAACGCACAAGATTTTTACGCCGTCGCTAAACCGTTCTTAGTGTCTCCCGTCGTTGAAAATCCTTTGGAAATTCTCACGCAGGAAGCCCAAGAAGCCCAACAATTTCTTATCAATCAAGGGGCTTTACCGCGCACCGTGGGTGCATTCTCAATCGCGGCCCTTCCGCAATATTATGCGTACACAGAGCCGTATATTTTCGTAGCGCCCTTCGCCAGCGGCAACAAGCCCTTATTCTTGTGGCGCATCCCGACAGGCAACCCAACCACCCAGCAAGATTTATTCAACCAAGATTTTAACTTGCCCACCCGCAAATTAGTTATCAGCGCGGAACTGGTCCCCGGTAAATATTATCAAGCACAACAAAGTGCTTCCACCAGTTTGATACGCAAGTTGTATCCTAACCCGAGTCTGCAGAACGGATGGGTTTCATACGCCAAACGCTTGGCCAAACAACAAGGATATTTGGAATTAGATGAAGACCAACTTTTCCTCGTGTGGGATGAATATTTACAGGCCTTAGCCGCGTGGGTAGATGCCAAATTGCATACGCGCCAATACTCGTACAACGATGCAATGACCTTTTTGACGCAAACACACGGGCTAAGCGAAGAGCACGCCACGCATATGCTCAAACAAATCGCCGCACGCCCCGGTGAGGCCGTAAGTTATCAAATCGGGTTGACGGCCTTGGAAAATGCACATCGCAACTTTAGCAAAAAATACGGTAAGAAATTCAGCGAAGCCGATTTTAATGCTAAATTATTTCAAGCAGGGAATGTTCCTCCCAATTTACTGGAAAAAGAACTCACCCGGTTATATCAGCGCGAAAAAGAACTTAAAAAACTCACGAAATAATAGTTATATTCCAAAGAACCCTCGGTCAAACCGAGGGTTCTTTTTCGTGGATTTTCCTGCACGTAGTCCCAAGCCGCGCAGCCGTGCGCCAAGCACCTGATTTTTTTGGTACAATAATAGTAGAGAAATTATTTCTCATTTTTTCCCGTAGGGATAATAAAGGATAAATAGCATGATTATATTGTTTTTAAATTGCGGAAGTTCTTCCGTCAAATACAGCGTCTACGACTGGGACCAAAAAAAGAGTTTGTGTGCCGGCGGCGTGGAACGCATCGGCATTGAAGGCACGCGCCTTACCCAAAACCGCCCCGGTTTCCCGGAATATGAAATCAACCATAACTGCAAAGATCATAAAGAAGCCATCAATTTAGTTATCAAAACCTTAACCGACAAAGAAAACGGCGTCATTGAAGATGTAAACGTAATTAGTGCCGTCGGTCACCGCATCGTACATGGCGGAAAATTTGCCAAATCTGTGGTGGTAGACCAAAGCGTCATTGACGAACTGCGCAACATTTCCGACTTAGCGCCCTTGCACAACCCCGCCCATATTATGGGTATTGAAGCCGCACGGGCCCTATTACCCAACGTCACGCACGTGTGCGTTATGGACACGGCTTTCCACCAAACCATGGAGCCCGAGGCCTACATGTACGCGTTACCGCGCAAATGGTACACCGATTACGCCGTACGCAAATACGGTTTCCACGGTTCTTCCGTTTTGTACACGTCGCGCCGCGCGGCGGTTCTGATGGATCGCCCGGTAGAAGAACTGAACACCATTGTCTGCCACTTGGGCGCAGGCGCCAGTTTAACCGCTGTACAAAAAGGCCGCTGTATTGACACGAGCATGGGCCTTACACCGTTAGAGGGACTCGTTATGGGTTCTCGCTCGGGAGATATTGACCCGTCTGCGTGTTTTTACATGATGAAAAAGTTAAACATGTCGCCCGAAGAAATGTACCCGATTTTAAACAAAAAAAGCGGCATGTACGCGCTCACCGGCGACCGTTTTTCCGACCAGCGCGATGTGCGTAAAGGAATTGACGAAGGCGACGAACTGTGCGAAATGGCCGCACAAGTGCAAGCGCACCGCATTAAAAAATATGTCGGTGCCTACATGGCCGAACTGGGCAGTTTGGATTGTATCGTTTTCACCGCCGGTATCGGCGAGCGCGACCCGGACGTACGCGCCCGTTCCTTAGCGGGGCTGGAAAACTTCGGCATCATCTTAGACAAAGAACGCAACGAAGCCGCCAATACCAACAAAGCGGAATGTTTGCTTTCCGCTCCCAATTCCAAAGTAAAGATTTTCTTAATTCCCACCGATGAAGAAATCGTAGGTGTGCAAGACATCGTAGCCATTTTGGAAGGCAAATACGATGTATACACAAAATTCCGGTATATCTTCCAAGAGAAGAGTTACCGCAACAAACTGCGCGATGCGGCGTTTATAGAAGACGTCAAGAAAAAACCCGAGTTGTTAAAAGCGGCTATCAACCTGCCCGAGCAGTTACAAAAGGAGTTACACCACTAATTTACGCGCCCGTTTATATTTTGTCAAACGGGCGTTTTATTTAACATAAAAAGGAGAAAAAAACCTATGTTTTTACCCAAAGAAGATAAGTTCTTTAATCTGTTTGATAAACAAGCCGAAAACATTGTCCGCGCCGCGGAGTTCTACCGCAAATTGGCCGAAGACGGTGCTTTCACGCCGGAAAACGTGCGCAAAATGCACGAATTTGAACACTACGGCGACGAACTGACCCACACCACGATCAACACCTTAAACGAAACGTTTATTACGCCGTTTGACCGCGAAGACATTTTGGCCTTGGCGAACCGTTTAGATGACATTATGGATAATCTCTATTTGCTGGCTAATCACTTTTACCTCTACAAAATCAGCAAACCGACGGAATACAGCAAAAAATTAGCTGCCACTTTGGAACAGACCACCAAAGCGTTGCAAAAGGCCCTGGCCACCTTGCGCCACAAAAAAAGCATGACCGATACACTCCGCCAATGCGTAGAAATCAACCGCTTGGAAAACGAAAGCGACGTCTTGCACGATGAAGCCATTTCGTACTTGTTTGAACACGAAAAAGACCCCATCATGGTCATCAAGCAAAAAGAACTCTACGAAATTGCCGAAAGCACCACCGATTATTGCGAACACGTAGCCAATATGGTGGAATCTATTTTGGTAAAAAATAACTAAGGTCACGACGTATGGCTTGGATTATTTTTCTAATTCTACTCGCGTTGTTTTTTGATTACTTAAACGGCTTTCACGATGCAGCCAACGCCGTTTCCACCGTCATTTCCACGCGCGTACTTTCGCCGCGCTTAGCGGTATGGTGGGCGGCGTTTTTTAACTTCGTGGCGTTTCTTATCTTCGGAACAGCCGTAGCTAAAACCGTAGGAGCGGGTATCATCCACACCCAATTTATTGACGCCAATTTAGTGTTTGGGGCGTTAGTTGGGGCGTGCGGGTGGAACCTGATTACCTGGTGGTTCGGCTTGCCGTCCAGTTCTTCACACGCCTTAATCGGTGGACTTATTGGGGCAGGCCTGTTAAAAGGCGGCACGGAGGCTCTGGTTACCAGCGGTATTTTGAAAACGGTAGCATTTATTTTCATCTCGCCGCTACTGGGGTTTATACTCAGTACACTAATCGGCATTTTGATA
>CACXER010000015.1 GCA_902766765.1 uncultured Elusimicrobium sp.
ACCACCAATTTAACGCTTGTACCGCATCTGGGTATTTTGGGTGCGGGTTGGGCGGTGGCTCTCAGTTACGGCGCGATGGCAATGGCACTATTTTGTTTTACGCGCCGCGTGTATCCGATTCCGTATGAGTACAAAAAACTCGCCGCGCTTTTTGTACTTGGCGCGGCAACCGTAATTTCGTGCAAAATCCTCGGTGGTGGATTAGTGGTTAAAATAATTCTGCTTTCACTTTATCCCGCCCTTATGGCTCTTATTTTAAGACGGAAAACCACGGGGCTTCAAAATCAGTAAATTTATTCTTTACGGGAATATTTTTCCAATAGTTGGACAATGCTTGTGTAATTGCGTTCACGGGCTAAATCCAATGCCGTTTGCCCTTTATTATTCACCGCATCCGGTTGCAGGGCCGGCATGGCTAACAACCTTTTTATCATCTCCATACGGTTGTTAGCAACCGCCAAATGCAACAGTGTGTTTCCGTTTTGCTTAAAACATTGGTTGACATCTACATCCGGTAACGAAATATATTCTTCCCATTTCACCAAATCATTATCTAAAATGCTATACATGATAGGAGTCAGCCCTTTAATATCCGGCACATTTACCAATATTTTTCGGGAGGGATAAGATACATGCGGGGAAGTTACCGATTTATCGAATTCGGCTAATTTCATTTTTAAAAATACCGGCACATATTGCAACAAGTACAAACGACGAAAAGATTCCCGCAAATTGTCTTTTTGGGATAAATCTGTCGTGCTCCCTAACTCATAAAAGAAACTGATTTGATTCCCTTGAAACACCACACACATAGATGGCTCATTCACCAAATGATAAAAATCATACAAGACCTCCATTACGTCGGGGGCCATAAACTCGCGTACGCCTTTTTCATCTGTTGTAAACAAATCAAACGCTTCTTCAAAATCCAACCATTCCAATTTGATCCGTTTGAACCCACCCAAGTGTCCTCTGAATTTAGCATCGAGGCTGTCTGACGTTAAAACGGTAGTTCCTTTTACCGTGGTGCGCAAAGGATAAGAAAGAGCCACCCCATAATAATACCAGGTTCTATCCTCATCTCTCACCTGCCAATCGGTTCGTTGAATCTCCACTTCCACTCCGCTGTGCCGCGTCAAAAAAGTATGTGTAACATATCCCCTAGGCCCAAAACCAAATCGACGAATTTGTTCCAATCCCGGTGAGAAATTCCCTCCTTTATAATGTCTCATATCCAAAAAAACAGCTATTTTATGATAAATACTGTCTTCCGGTTTAGCAGTTGAAGATCCATGCCCATACTTGCCTGTCAACATATATCCATACACAATTCCTAAGCAAACAAAAGAAGAAAGCACTAGCGTCAATGACACATGTTCCATCTTAGACAACATACTACCTATTATCAAAAAAAACATGACCAGGGATAAAACCAGTATCCAGTTCAGCCCTGAGAAAACAGTATCGTTTTTCTTTTCTCCGATCCAATGCTCATAGAAATCTTCAAAAAGAGTTTGTATTTGTTTTTCGTAAATTTGTATATCTTGCATAGTTTCAGTATATCAAAATTAACCCGGTATTTTGCTAAAATAATAATATGGTCAAACTGAACACTGTTTTTTTCGGTACACCCGATATTGCCGTTCCGTTTCTGGAACGCACGCGCGAACTGACAAATCTTAAACTCGTCGTTACGCAGGCCGACAAACCGCGCGGGCGCGGAATGGAAATTTCCGCTTGCCCCGTCAAAAAACGCGCGCAAGAATTAGGTCTGCCCGTCTTATCGCCCGAAAAGTTAAAAGACAGTTTTGATGAAATTTCCAGCATATCGTTTGATGTGGGGATCGTCGTAGCGTACGGAAAAATTTTCCGCCCCAATTTTATTGCGCTGCCCAAACAGGGACTCATCAATGTCCATTTTTCATTACTGCCCCACTTGCGCGGTGCAGCCCCGGTGCAACAAGCACTTATTCAAGGATATACACAAACGGGCGTGTCCACCTTCTGGATTAGTGAAGGAATGGACGACGGCCCGCTGTTCTTGCAAAAAAAAGTAGACATCGCTCCGCAAGACAATGCCAAAACGTTATTTGAAAAACTAACGGCATTGGGGTTAGACACCTTGCGAGAAACCATTTTACAATTGGAACAGGGCCACCCGATTCGCACGCCGCAAACGGGTACTCCCACGTTGGCTCCGATGCTCCAAAAAGAAGACGCCCTTTTACGTCCCACGCAACTCTGCGCCGAGGAATTACACAACCGCGTGCGCGGTCTTGCCTGCGGGCCCAAGCCCAAAATCTGCTTTTTACACAATGGGCAAACCGAGTGGTTACAACTTATTAAGACAGCCCCTGTTGCGCAAGACGGTCCTCAAGCGCCCGGCACGGTGCTCGCCGTTGAGCGCGAGGGTGGAATTTTAGTAAAATGTAAAGAAGGCGCAGTGTGGCTTAACGAGGTACAGCCCGCCGGGAAAAAACCAATGTCCGGCGAAGCGTTTGCCAACGGACGCGCCCTTAAAACAAATACGTGCACATTTATAGAACAATAATATGCCTGAAAAAGAACAAAACCTGGATGATTTTTTGAACAGTAAACCGAAAAGATCCCGGCGCCTTACCAAGTGGGTTATTGCCGGCGTAGTCGTGCTTTTCTTTGTGGCCTTGATTGCCGTTACGGCGGATTGGGTATTTGGGGCACTCGTACATACACGCAAAGAGGTATCCGTACCTGATTTGAATAAAAAGCCCGTCTCCGAAGCCCTGGGCCTACTGGCCGCACAGAATTTAGCACTCAAACAAGCGGGCGTGGAATTTGCCCAAGATGTTCCCCCCGGCTCGGTACTACGTCAAATTCCCTCAGCCGGCTCTACCGTGCGCGAAGGACGCGTCATCCGCGTATGGATTAGCCAAGGGGATGAAATGGTATTTGTACCGTCGTTGGTGGGTACGGATTTACGCAGCGCGCAACTCGCTGTACGTCAAGCAGGGCTTGTCGTTGGTAAAGTGGAAAATGCGTATTCACTCACCTATGAAAAGGGGCTTATCGTCGCCCAAAACCCCAAAGCGGACAGCATGGTGCAAAAAGGCAATAAAGTTTCCCTCGTTATTTCCGACGGGCAACCGCCCGCCAGTGTTATTTTAGTACCTAATTTCAAGGGGAAGAATTTAGCGCAAGCCACTTTATGGGCCAGCACGCAAAACGTCCATTTAATTATTAAAGAAGACGCTAATTCCATGTTCCGAAACGGCACGATTGCCGCGCAACGTCCGGGCGCTGACAATCAAATTGCTCCCGGATCCAACTTGGAGATTACCGTCAGCCGCCGCCCGGAAAATGATGACGAAAAAGTCTATCACTTACACTACGAAATGCCGCAAGGCAAAAATGCCAGTCACGTGCGCGTAGTGTTGGAAGATGAAACGGGCGAAAATGAAGTTTTAAACGAATCTAAACAACCCGGGTCCAAAATTGACTTGGAAATCCCCTACGCGGGAAAGGCCACCTTACGCATATTCACCGACGGTGTATTGGTACGGGAACGGGAGATTTTATAAAAATGACTTCCAAAATTCCCCCCGCAAATGGTAAAATATCTATTGCGCCCTCTATCCTGTCTGCCGACTTGTGGCAACTGGGTGAAGAAGTGCGGCGCGTAGAAAATGCCGGGGCAGATTGGTTACATGTGGACATTATGGATGGTCACTTTGTCCCCAATTTGAGTTTTGGTCCGGCGTTGGTTCGTTCTTTGAAGGGAAAAACAAATTTGCCGTTGGATGTTCACTTGATGGTGGAACATCCGGCGCAGTTTATTAAACCGTTTGCTCAAGCAGGTGCCGACTTATTGACTATCCATCTGGAAGCCCAAGATGACGTGTGCGAAACGTTTCAACAAATCCGTGCGTTAGGCGTAAAAACCGGCGTATCTATTAAACCGGATACGGACGTAGCCGCGTTGAAACCTGTGTTAGAGCAAGTAGATTTGATTTTAGTGATGAGTGTTTACCCGGGATTTGGCGGGCAATCGTTTTTGCCCTGTTCCCCCGAGCGCATCAAACAAGTGCGCCAACTCATTACCGCCAGTCAGCGTAATATTTGGCTGGAAGTAGACGGCGGCATCAACGCGCAAACCGCCCCGCAAGTTATTGCCGCGGGAGCAGACGCGTTAGTCGCCGGAAATGCAATTTTTAGTGCCAAGGACCCTGCCGGTGCCCTCAATCAAATTAGGCAGGCATCCTAGTACATTTAATACCATACTTTTACACGCGTAAAAGTAATTATAAAGGAGAGTCAGACATGGCAGTAGTAATTAGATTACAACGGGTCGGTAAAAAAGCCCAACCTCAATACAGAGTCGTCGCGATTGAAAAATCTTCCGCGGTCGGCAAAGAAGCCAAAGAAGTATTAGGGCAATATCATCCGTGCAACCCGAACGCCGCCGAACAAGTAAAACTCAATATGCCCCGCGTGGAATATTGGATGAAAGTCGGTGCGAAGCCGTCGGAAACGGTCGCTAACTTAATTAAAAAAGCCAGCGCCAAATAAACTGCGGGGGCATGTATGAAAGAACTTGCCACGCTGTTATTAAAATCACTTTCTTCCGCACCCGATGAAGTAGTCGTGGAAGAAAAAGTGGAAGACAATAAAATTTTCTTAACCACCAAAGTGGGTAGTGCTGACAAAGGTAAAGTCATTGGCAAAGACGGGTGCATTATCAAAGCCGTACGTACGGTTTTAAGTGCCGCCGGAGCCAAGCAAGACAAAAAAGTTACCCTGAAGTTGGAAGACTAATGAAAATTGACGTTATCACCGCTTTTGAAGAAATGGTAGACCAAACGCTTTCCCACAGTATTGTCGGGCGGGCGCGCAAAGCGGGGATAATCAAATTGGGAACGTTGAGTCCGCGTCAGTTTACGACGGACAAACACCAAACGATTGACGATCGCCCTTACGGCGGCGGGCCCGGAATGCTTATGAAGGCCGAGCCGTTGTACCAAGCGATAAAGAAGTTACGTAAAAAAACGTCTTTCGTAATTTTAACCAGCCCGCGCGGGCAAACCTTTGACCAAACCTTGGCCAAAAAGTTAGCCAAAAAGCGCCACCTGATTTTTGTGTGCGGGCATTACGAAGGAATAGATGCGCGGATTTATCCGCAGGTGG
>CACXER010000016.1 GCA_902766765.1 uncultured Elusimicrobium sp.
GGCGGCTTTGATAGTAAAACCTTTGGTGTTGGTCGGAATGGTGCCGAAGATTTTTAAATCGTATTGCCCCGGAGCACCGTACACGTAGGCGTTGTCTTTGTTTGTTTTTCCGTCGGTGGTAACGAACGATTGCAAGCGAACGCCGGGCACTTGCGGCACCGTAAAATCAATTTCCGCCGGGGCGTTGGCTTTTTTTTGCGGCTTAAAATGAATCTCAAAAGAGTTGTCATTAAAGCACAAAGGGCTTGCGGGGGCGGCAAAGTAGTTGCCCATATTTTCCCAATTTACTTTAGGCGCTATCGTTGGGCCTTCAAACAAAGAAACATCTGCCATCAAATCTCCGTCAACGCGCGAAATGCCCGCTTGTTTGACGGCACTTGCCCAGCGGTTGGCTACGGTTTGCCACGTTTCGCCGCCGGTTACGCGCGTGGAACCCAGCGTCATATCGCCGCCGCCTTGAATATACAAGGAACCGTGTAGTGTGCCATTTTCGTCCACATTTCCCTGGCGGTAGAGGTTTGTTTCAAAACGATGATGCGGACCGAAAGTTTCCAACGCGGCCGCTGTGGTAAGTAGTTTAAGCGTACTGGCCGGAGCCAACCGGGTGGAATCTTGCACGGCGAATAAGGGACTCTCACCACCTTGGGTATAAGTGGCAATCCCGCCCCACACGGCCCCGCGCAATACCGGGTGCTGGAGTTTTTGCTCCACCATGGTTTGCAAGGACTGCGCGTGTACGCTCAGGGCAGATAAAAGGAATAAAAAAGAGAAAATGAAACGCATATATATAAGTTATCAAATTTAAATGGCATTGTCAGGCGTAACCTGATTTGTGCATTTTAGCGTCGTGAAATAAAAAGGGTCTTGACTTTGTTTTTTTTTTTGCTAGACTTTGCGTATGCTTATTTTACAAGGAGGAGTACATATGAAAAGCAAAGGTTATTTTAGAGATGTTTTAGGCACAAAAGGTTTTACGCTCATAGAATTATTAGTGGTGGTTTTGATTATCGGTATTTTAGCGGCGGTAGCCCTACCGCAATATAAGTGGGCGGTAGAGAAGTCACATGCGGCTGAAGCATGGACAGTTCTTCGCTCCTTGAAACAAGCGCAAGAGGCGCGATATATGGCCACAGGAGCATATGCCACTGATATCGCCGATTTAGATATTGATGTTGGAGAAAGCAAGTATTATAATTTTGCTATTTCACAGGGGGCAGTGAGTGCTACGGAGAAAAATATTAAGTACTCGCTGGGGCTCCGTTTATCGTTTGGCGCGTGGGAAGCGGGGGAATACAAGTTTTGTGGATATCCGGCTTCCACAGGTTCTGAGGCGGTATCCAAGCCATACTGTAAACATTTGGGAGCAGATATGAACCAACAAATCAATAATACGTGGGTATTCCCGTAAAAAATATTTTCCGCACCTCCTAATTTGCTAAAATATAGTGACGGATTTATTTTCAATTAGGAGAAATTCATGAGCTGCGAAAAATGTACCACAGAAGTACAGAATATGTGCTGCGTTTGCAAAGGCGCTAAGCACGATCCGGCCCCGATTCCCGAAGAAGGAAAATGGGTCAAATCCAAACAAATTTCCGACGTGAGTGGTTTTACCCACGGTATCGGTTGGTGCGCTCCGCAACAAGGTGCGTGCAAACTTTCCTTGAACGTCAAAAACGGTGTGATTAAAGAGGCGCTCGTAGAAACTTTGGGCTGCTCGGGTATGACGCACTCTGCTGCTATGGCGGCGGAAATTTTGCCCGGCAAAACGATTTTGGAAGCATTAAACTCCGACCTCGTTTGCGACGCTATCAATACCGCCATGCGCGAACTTTTCTTGCAAATTGTTTACGGCCGCACACAAAGTGCATTTTCCGACGACGGACTTGCTATCGGCGCGGGCTTGGAAGATTTAGGTAAAGGCCACCGCAGCCAAATCGGCACCATGTACGGTACCGAAGCCAAAGGCCCCCGCTACTTGGAAATGGCCGAGGGATATGTATTAAAAATCGGTTTAGATAAAAACGGCGAAATCATTGGTTACCAATTTGTCAACTTGGGCAAAATGATGGACGCAATTAAAAAAGGCGAAGACCCCAAAACGGCCTATGAGAAGAACATCAGCAAATACGGCCGCTTTGACGAAGCGGTAAAAGTCATTGACCCGCGCAAAGAGTAAGCCCGAGGAGAAAACACTATGATTACGTTTGAAGGATACGAAAGAAGAATTGATAAAATCAATGCCGTACTCAAA
>CACXER010000017.1 GCA_902766765.1 uncultured Elusimicrobium sp.
CTACATTGGCAATTTCCGCTTGCGATAAAAACCCAAACGGAAGCACAGACAGCCCGATATAAATAACTAAACACCCCACAAAGCCCAGGAACGTCGCTTTGCTCACAGCCGCCTGGCTTTTGGCACGGTTAGACAGCACCACCGCTCCCTCAATACCGATAAAAGCCCACAAGGTTACAAGCATCGTACTTTTGAGTTGGGCGGGCAAACTGCCCAGCGATTTGCCGTTTTCCATTAAATGACCCCAAAAATTCGTATCAAATTTATCCCAATGGAAAGCGAGCAACATAATCAAGCAGAATAACAAGAGCGGCACCAGTTTGCCGATCGTACCGATGACGTTTAAAATCGCCGCTTGTTTAACACCGCGTAGTACAATCCAGTTAAATCCCCAGATAAGTACGGAACCGCATACGATAGACAAGAGGTTATTTCCACCCGCAAAATGTGGGGGGAAAAAGTAATTGAGTGCGTCCATCGTAATAACTGCATACCCCACGTTACCAAAGATTTGGCACAGCCAATAACCCCAGCCGATCGTAAAGCCCACATAGGGCCCGAATCCCTCGCGCGCATACATATAGATACCGGAAGTCAAATCCGGCTTAACGCGCGAAAGCACACTAAACGTGTTGGCAATAAAATACATCCCCACGCCGGTAATCACCCACGCCAGGAGCACCGCCCCCGCACTGGCTCCGGCGGCCATGTTTTGGGGGAGGGAGAAAACTCCGCCCCCAACCATGGAACTAATCACAATACACGCAAGTCCGATGACGCCCAGTTTGGCGGCAGACCGATTTTTTTCTCCCATAAATCCCCCAAACATTTCCTATTTCAAATTGACCGGTTCGGCAAATTTGAAATTTAAAAAGCCCATACACGTCAAGCAATATGCAAACGGTTGGGTGATATTGATATAGTTGTGCCAGATTTGAAATTCGCTATGTTTTTCTACCCCGCGGATTTCCAACTCGTGCCGGAGTGATTTGTTGAGCCACATACGCGCGTGTCCTTCGGCAATTTCATCGTCAATGGGCGTATCAAAATACTCCACGTATTCCGCCGCCCAACCGCCGATCAGTTTGCCTTGCGCGTCTTTACCCCAGCACACCCCTACGCCGGTGGCGATGGCTTTATGATCTTCCATACGCGACCCGTTTCCGGCGATAATCGTTTCCAACACGGCCCCGTGTTTGAAGTACGGCGTTACTTTATCTACAGGTACGATATTGCCATGTAATTCTTTCGGTAGCACCGAAGTATACGGCACAATATTGAAGTTTTCAATTTTGGCTTGCAACAGCGCCGAGTCGTAGCAGAACGTCTCAAACGGTTGCGGCGGGATGCCGTCCGCGGCTTGGCCGGCGCCCCCGGTAATAAACGCTAACGTCGGATAGCGTGTACCTAATACGAGTTCGTTTTTTTCCATCGTTTTTTCTCCTTATAATTACAACATAATCGTTGTGCGCAGGCCGACTACCGTTACGCTGTCTTGCCCGCGGTCTAACCCGGCTTTTGGATAGAATTGCAAATCGGGCGTAAGAGTAATCCAGTTACCAATGCCCCAAATCCATTGCAGTTCTAATGCCATTTCGTTATCACGCATGGTCGGTAAGCCACCATAGGCGCTACGGCTTAAATCGTTATATGCCACCCCGGCAATAATGGCATCCGCCGCATTACGATTGAGCGGATTTAACATTGCCATACCGAGCCCGTAGGAATTTTTAACACCCGTAGCCACGCCTTTACTTACCCCGTTGGCGCGGCCGAACAAGGCCCATTTTTCGCCCATGTTTTGTTGCATATTAAACGACCAACCATTGATATATTCGGGTTGTTTGCTTACAGACGGCTGATAATAATAGAGCACGCTGTATTGGCCTTGGCCCAGTTCAAATTCCGGGTTCCACGCCACCGAGCCAAAAAGCGTATATTTGCCGTCAAATGCATCTTTGAGGCGAATATCTTGGCCGGAAATATTTGTGCCATCCTGATACCCGGCCGCTAACGTCCATTGGCCGACTTGCGCTTGCATATAACCACCCAAAGAGGCCGATGGATACACACTTGTCGCATTTTGCGAAAGTGCATAGTTCATAAGCGCAGTTTGTTGGTTATCCACATATTGCGTGCCGTCAAAGTTGTAGAGCGGAAATTGGCCGAGGGTAATACTCATCCAATTAAACACGCCCGGCATCGTATGCGTGTAGGAAAATTGCGAGAAAATTTCCTGGTTGGCCGGATAG
Source organism: uncultured Elusimicrobium sp. (assembly GCA_902766765.1). Classification (GTDB taxonomy): domain Bacteria; phylum Elusimicrobiota; class Elusimicrobia; order Elusimicrobiales; family Elusimicrobiaceae; genus Avelusimicrobium. Next base: position 2,253 of record CACXER010000017.1, read on the forward strand.
TCGTTAAACGCCACGGCGTTATCCACGCGGTTTTGGAGTGTAGCGGCTTGCTTTCCCCAGTAGCGTACTAGCGTATAGTTGATGTTTAACTGTCCGGAACCCACGGCCGTATCTTTAAATAAATTCCAGGTTAAATACGGATAGTAAACACCCTGAATAGCCGTATTTTTACCCGAAGGCGCTGCCCGCTGAGCGAGGTAGGAAATATCAATCCCCACTTCCAACCCCAATTTTTTCAGTTCGTTTTTTCCGGCACGGACCAGTTTTTCGGCCGGGTCCAACGCCGGGCCTTGCGCCGTTTTGCGGCGTTCTTGTAAGCGTTGTTCATGTTTGACAGGTGTAAGCCAAACCGTTTCGCTTACGTCTTCTTCGTATAATTGCGCTCCTGCGACCGATGGCAAACAAAATACTGCCAACATCGCCAAAGCGCGGATTTTATCATTCATTTTTCTCTCCCAGTAAGTAAATTGACGCACAAAACGTCCCATTCACAATATCAATATGTATTTCTCCGCTCAACACAAAAAATGGATTAGAATTAGTATCTACGCCGAGCCCTTTTCAAACTAACCTTTTTTTAGTCTCATAAAATTGTTACAATAAGGGCACAATGCGTGATTTATGGAATGATTTTTGGGATTTGATAGATCCGGACCGTAAAGGACCCTTATTTTGGAAATACGGATGGAAAGGGATCTTATTTATCGGTGTGGTCACTTATTTTACTTACCAATGGTTTGTCGGCCCGCGCCACAATCCGTTTGCGGGTGTATTGTGGCTGATGACTATCGGTATTCATGAAGCCGGGCATCCCATTTTCCGCATGTTGTTTTTCGGAAATTTCAAGATGACAATTTGGGGCGGGACCTTGATGGAATTGGGAGTACCGCTTTTGGCCTTTTTTGTATTTTTACGGCGAGGAAAAGAAATTCAGGCCGACGTCTGTTTGTTGTTGTTGGCTATAGCGTGCTACAGTGTAGGACACTACGCCGGGTGCAGTTTAGACCCGGTAATTACCCTTTTAAACGCCGGGCCCGAAACACTCCCCGATTGGGACTATATGCACAAGTGGCTCGGAACGGAAGGATATGAGTGGCATTTCCGCCACGCATTTTACGGCATCAGTGCCTTTTTGACGGGGTTAGGCAGTTACTTGTGTTTAGCCCATTTTTGGGCGTGGAACAACCCCGAAGGCCATAATTATAATAACGATGACGACGGACACGATCGGTTTTTTACAAATTAGTAATTTGTAAATTCAAATGGAAAAAAATAAGTTTTTTTTATAAAATAAAAGGGTATTTACAATTCTTCACAAAGGAGTCTGTATGAAAAAATTAGCATTACTGATGTTAGCCGTCTCTACGGTAGGTTGTGCCACCACGGGAACGACGGGTAATACCACCGGCACCCAAACTGCCATGCAAACTATTACCTTGGAACAAGCCTTGCAAAAATCGGCTGAAACGCGCGAAAAATTGTTGGAAGCCAAAAAGCAATATGAGCAAGCCAAATTGGCCGCCGAAGTAGCCTCCGGTAAAAAAACCGCCGCGCAAGCCGCGCAAGAGCAAATTGAAACCCAATTAGATGCGGCTAAAAAACAATTGCAAGATGAAAAGAATGCATGGGCTGAATTATTGAAAAAATAATTGTCCGCTTGAGTATAAGAACGAAACCCCCGGCGAAAACCGGGGGTTTTTACTGCATCAACTAAATACTTATTTTTCTTCTACCGGCGGGGGCGGAGGCGGATTGAGACCTACGCGTCCACCGTCTTTGGGGCCACCGAAATGCGGACCTTTAGGGCCTTTGTGCCCTTTGAAAAAACCTTTTTTGCCTTTCGGGCCTTTCGGACCGAACTGGGCACCTTTGGGAGCAAACAGCACTTTTACGTCACCGTCAGCTTCAATGAGCGCGTTGGTTTTTTCATCCACCCACATCTTTTTGCCCTCGTCGGATTTTTCTTCGTCTAAGTGTTTCTTCATTTCTTCCAAACGCTTAGCAAATTGATCCAACTGGTCTTGTTTGAATTTCAATTGTTCTTCGTGGATTTTTTCCACTTCGGCAACAATTTCGGCCTTTTTGGCTTCTTGTTTTTTGCCTTTTAACTTCTTATATTCTTTAACCAGTTTCTCCATTTTTTCTTCGGTGGCTTTCATTTTGGCGCGGTGTTCCTTCTGCGCTTTTAAAAACTCACCTTTCTTTTGCGCCATTACCGGGCGATCATCGGCTTTGGCGGGAGCAACGGTTTCTTCGGCGGCAAAAGCCGGCACGAATAAACCTAATACCAGCAGTGTCATCAACAGTCTGTTTTTCATAACATCCTCCTAAAAATAATCTTCCATATCGTTTAGTTCTTGTGCAAACGAACTATATTCATCATCACTGGATGCGTTCATATACGCGACCAACTCGTGCGCATTAAACGGCTCCTGGGAAGGCAGAAACGTCCACACAAACGCCGCACACGCTGCCGCAGTTAGTCCCGCCAGTTCCCACTTAAACCGCGCCCAAAACGGTTTTTTACGTGTCGTACGGGCCAGCAATTTATCTATCACACGCTGCGGCGCGGCGGGGGGAGTTAAACCTTCGTCCAACTTGGCCAAAAATTTCAGTTCGGCTTGGCAAGCGGCGCACGTTTTCAAATGCCCCTCAAACGCCGTTTTTTCGGCCGGGTTTAATTCGCCTTGCGCGTATAACAAAACTTGTTCACACGGTTTCATACTATTTCCTCTTGCGCCGTATCTTGCGCGATCAACTGCCTTATTTTTTTTACCGCCCGATGGCAATCGGCCAATACAGTGCCGAGCGGTCTGCCGACGGTATCGGCAATTTCTTGGAACGACATAAACTGCCGCAAATACATCATTTCCCGTTGGCGGGGGGACAACTTTTCTAACGCTTGCCGGACGGTTTCCTGCAATTCTTGCCAGGATAATTCTTCTAATACCGGGCGGGAATCATCCGCCAAGGTTTCTTGTAAATAAGCGTTTCCGTCTTCGTCCGTCTGGTCCAGCGAAGTGGCATTTTTGCTGTCGCGCCAGTAGTTCAATACTTTGTTGCGCGCCGTCAAAAACAACCACGCCTTAAATTTTCCTTCCGGTTTGTACGTCCCGGCGTGTTTAAATAACGAAATAAACACGTCCTGAAATAAATCTTCGGCTATACTTTCGTTTTTCACAAGCGAAAGAATATATTGGTAAAGCGAATTTTTATAGCGCAGCACCAATTCTTCAAACGCCTGGTTATTGCCTTTACAAAACGAGACGACCAGTTCATCATCGTTTTGTATGTCTTTTTGGATATCCATAACTATATAACCCAAAACCTTAAATTTTTATTGCACTTGTTTAAATTATAATAAATCCCCGGTCGGGTTGCGTCCTTTATTGATATAATATTTCAGTGGAGGACAAAAAGAATGTCTTTAGCAAAAAAAACAGAAAATTGGGTCAATGAACAAATTATTACCCGCGAACAACAAACCAAAATTTTGGCGTTTGAGGGTTCCCACGGAAACAATACTTTTTGGAACGTGGCCATGGGGATAGCCGGCAGTTTGATTGGGCTGGGGTTTTGTCTGCTGATTGCGGCCAACTGGCAAACCATTCCCGACGAGATAAAACTGGCGGGGGATTTTGCCGTGTTGGGTGGTTTTTTCTATGCTGCCTATTGGAGCGTGCAAAACCAACGCAACGGACTAAAAGAATTATTTGTCATTTTATCTTTCTTAGGTATCGGAGCCACGATCGGGCTGGTAGGTCAGATTTTCCAACTCTCCGGCGGATGGACGAAAGCCGCTTTATTTTGGGCCATTCTCAGTTTGCCGTTTATATGGGTCAGCCGGGTCATGTTCTTTAACGTCGTTTGGGTACTGTTAGTTTTAAGCACGTGTGATTTTGCGTGGCTGGAAAAATTCTGCAAGTATGCTTTTGAAGAGTTAAACATGGGCACGTTGCTTTCGCTAGTGGGCACGTATGCCATTTACACCAGTCTTGAGAATGCACGCCCGCAAACCGATAAATACACCCTGTTGCCCGCCGCTTTGGCTAAAATAGCCCTCGCCGGCGCGTATGCTATTGTGTGTTACGTCGGTATGCGGTGGGGCATTATAACGGAGAGCGCGATGGATATGGCAGGTGCGTACATCATTGTATTTGGTTTTTTTGCCATGCGTATGTATATGGCCGTACGACACCAGGACAGGGGATCCTTTAAACGTAACGCCATTTGGGCGGAAGTCTATATCTTTATCATTTTCTCTTCCCGTTTAAACAATTTAGGACTGTCCGGGCTGGGATTTATCGGCAGCGGTTTACTCATCTTATTCTTTATTTGGGTCATGCGCCGTACCAGCCGGTATATTAAACAAATGGAGATTTTCAAATGAAAAAATATACATTAGCCGTCTTTTTTCTATTACCGTGGTTAGTATTAGCGGGTTGGGTCGTCAGTTTGTCTTGTATACGGGCCAACGGAACGGAAGTTACCGTGGCTATTATGGGGTATGATCCGCGCGATTTACTGTCCGGGCGGTATATTGCTTATCAAATTGACTGGAAGAAAACAAATTGTGCGCAATTTCCTCACAATCAATGTCCTTCCGAAAAAGAGTTTTGCACCGATGCCCGGTGGGGGCGGCAATGCCGCTTTTACGTGCCGGAAACGTTTGCTAACGACTTAGATAAATTATTCCGCCGCCGTAGCGATCAACTCCGTTTTGAGGTGGTCTATTCATACACACCGCGCAAAACGCCGATTGCCAAGAAGTTACTCATCAACGGCACCCCTTGGCAAACGTATTTGATGGAAAACCCGCAATAAGGTCTTTTCACACCAAAAAACAGCCCGAAATTTCTTCGGGCTGTTTTTCATTTATTCTCTTGCAAATATTTCTCTAGAATTTCCGCTGCGCATTTGACTTTGTCGGCACACGTGCGGTGCTGATAATACGCATCTGTGCGCTTTTCGGGTGTTGGGGCAGAAGGGCCCGCAGGCAAACCGAGTAGTTCGCGGCAGATAATAGAACCGTTTTCTTTTTTAAAAGCGGCGCAGAGTTCTTGAATTTGCACGTAAAATTTGGCTTTGGCCACCTGGTCGGTGGGATCCTTTGGCGCAAATTTTGACGAAAGCGCCATACACATCCCGCTGACCGCGCCGCACACTTCGCGCTGACGCCCCAAGCCGCCACCAAAACAAGCAGAAAGCGTGAGGGCCGTGTTGTTATCCAGGCCGAGTTCATCGGCGAACGCGCAAAACACCGCTTGCGCGCAGTTGTGACCGTTTAAAAATAATTGTTTGGCTTGTTCTGCTTTAGTCATGCAGATATAATAGCAAAAATGGGGAAGTTATGGCATCACCCATACATCCGTCGCACACCCAGAATCTGAACCACACAAAAAGGTTTCCGCCTTCATGATTTTCTTACAAAAATCTCCTCTCTTGCGTTGAAAATTAGGACCGAAGTTTTTTATTTCAAAGCAAGTGAATTTTCCGCTGGCAAAATTACCAAATAGATTTTTCCCTTGTGTATTGTAACTAAAACCTGCCCCCTGGTACGCATGCCCCTCCGGATGCCCAATCATAATACCACCGCTGTTGCCTTCTGTTGAAATTTGTACAACCCATTCTCCGTTGGTATGATTATCTACCATCATATATGTATAAAGAGCCCCGCCCGGAACAAACCCCGCCGGTAAATCTATGGATAATTCATCAAACGAAGTAGCATACTGCCCGTTGGCTAAATAATAGGCCTCTTGCGCTTGCCCGAGTGATTTTAAAAGCGTGAATGCTTGCGTAGCTTTTGATTTTTCCACGGCCTTATTATATTGCGGCAACGCAACCGCGGCGAGAATGCCAATGATAAGTACGACAACTAGTAGTTCAATCAGCGTAAATCCTTTGGTGTCTAAACTTCCCTTAAAACAACTTTTCTTTTTCATACATATCCCTCCACAGGAATTTAAGATACGTTTATTAAAGCAAAAAAAAAAACAAAGTCAAGCCCTTTTTATTTCACGACGAAAAAACACCCCTAAGAAAAATCTCAGGGGTGTTCGCAAACAAAGTAACTATTTTCTTATTGTACGCCGTTCATCCATTTCTTAATGGGTTTAATCAGCACCAGCAGTACCAGCGAGGCGCATATCGGCACAATCACCGGCCACGTAAAGAATTGCTGGAGCGTCATCTTGCTGAGTTGGCCCGAGTAGAGCCCTGCCAATTTCCCAGCCACAGACGTAGCCAAAAACCAAATACCCATAAACAGCGAAATAAACTTGGTGGGGGATAGTTTCGTTACCATAGACAGCCCCACCGGGCTCAAGCACAATTCACCCATGGTAAACATAAAGTACGCACCCACAATCCACCAGATACCCATTTTGTTATCGCCGCAGACAATCGTGGAGAGTAACAAAATGATATACCCCGTGGCAATGAGCCAAAACGCCACCATAAATTTGGCGGGCACGCTCAAATCTTTGCCTCGCTTGCCCAAGTTGACCCACAGTTTAGAGAGCACCGGGGCAAACAACATAATAAACAAGGGGTTAATGGACTGAAACCATGCCGTCGGAATTTCAAACGCATGACCGAAGAAGTGAATAATACGATTGACGTGTTGGTCGGCAATTAAGTTGAGAGCCGCCCCTTTTTGTTCAAAAATCGCCCAGAAGAAAATGGTAAAGAATGCCATAATACATATAACGGCAATACGTTGCCATTCTTCTTTGGTAAGCGGGGCATTTTTGACTTCTTTCACACTTTCCTTGACATATTCTTTGGGAGCTTTGCCTTTGCCTTGTAAATATTTGTCTTTTCCCCAAATGAATAAAGACAACCCGAAAATCATTCCGACTGCGGCCGAACCGAATCCGTAGACCCAACCGAATTTATGCGCCAGCGTTCCGGCGATAATCCCAGCCAGAAACGAACCTAAATTGATACCCATGTAGAAAATGGTAAATCCACCGTCGCGGCGGGGATCGTTTTTCTCATACAAATCACCGACGATGCTGGAAATATTCGGTTTGAAAAATCCGTTACCGATAATAATTAAGCCCATTGCTACCCACACGGCCGGCAAGGAGCCCTGCCCCATGCAAAACTGCCCCAACGCAATACAAATGCCGCCAATAATGATACAGGCACGTTTGCCGAGCCACCTGTCGGCAATATATCCACCGAACAAGGGGGATAGAAAAATCAAACTCATTAAATTGCCAAAGTATCCGCTGGCTTTTTCGGTAGAGAGGAGTAACTCTTTGGTAAGGTATAAAATAAATAAGGCTTTTAACGAATAGAAACTAAACCTCTCCCACATTTCCGTAGCAAATAAAAGGTAAAGTCCCGCGGGTTGCTTCTGTTTCATTGGAAGTGTCGTATCGTTTGACATGAAGTGCTCCTTCGGATAAAAAATATTCTTACTTTCTCATTATAACATTATTTTTATCCCCAAGCGCAAGGGGGGGAAAAGGTAAATTGTTTTCCCTTTCGTCAATATGGTAGAATAAGAAGGTGTATAAAACCTTATTTGGGAGGCACTATGAAAGTTCTTATTTTAGCGGGCGGGCTGGGTTCGCGCCTGAGTGAAGAAACTGTTTTAAAGCCTAAACCGATGGTAGAAATCGGCGGACATCCGATCTTGTGGCATATTATGAAGATCTATTCGCATTACGGATTTAATGATTTTGTGATTTTAACCGGGTATAAATCGCACGTAATTAAGGACTATTTCGTCAATTATTATCAACAATACTCCGATATTACCGTTAATATGGCTACTAATGAGGTCACTATCCACAAAACACGCCAAGAGCCCTGGCAAGTGACCATGCTCTACACCGGGCAAGACACCATGACCGGCGGACGTATTAAAAAGGCAACTTCTTACATCAATAACGAACCGTTCCTATTAACCTATGGCGACGGCGTAAGCGATGTGGATATTGCGGCGTCTATTGCCGCCCACAAAGCATCTGGCAAACTGTGCACCATGACGGCTGTTAAGCCTTCCGGGCGTTTCGGGGCACTCACGATTGACAGCACCGATACAATCACCTCATTTCAGGAAAAACCCAAAGGCGACGGGGCTTATATCAACGGCGGATTTTTTGTGTGTGAGCCGCAAGTAATGGATTATATTGGCGCGGGAGATGACGTTATTTTTGAACGAGCCCCCTTGGAAAAACTCGCCAAAGAAGGGCAACTCCATGCTTACAAACACGACGGTTTTTGGCAACCAATGGATACCTTGAAAGATAAGACTTTCCTGACGGATTTGTGGCAAAGCGGTAAAGCCCCGTGGCAGAAATGGGAGGACTAAACCATGTTTGCAAACACCTATAAAGGCAAACGGATACTTGTAACCGGACATACCGGGTTTAAAGGAAGTTGGCTAACGCTGTGGCTTAAAGACCTCGGCGCCGATGTGTGTGGCTACGCGCTGGCCCCCAATACCACACCGAATTTATTTGAAGCCGTCCACGTAGCCGAAGGCATTAAATCGGTCATTGGCGATATCCGCGACCGCGAACTGTTAAACAAGACGTTCCAAGAATTCCAGCCGGAAATCGTTTTTCATTTAGCCGCCCAACCACTCGTGCGCTTATCGTATACGGAGCCCGTTTTGACGTATGAAACAAACGTCATCGGTTCACTAAACGTATTAGAAGCCGCCCGCGCTTGCGGCAGCGTCAAAGCATTTGTCAACGTGACTACCGACAAATGCTACGAAAACAAGGAAATCGCACGCGGCTACAAAGAAGATGAACCCATGGGCGGATATGATATGTATTCGTCCTCCAAAGGATGTGTGGAAATTTTATCTTCCTCCTACCGCCGATCTTTCTTGCAACAACCGGGAGCGTACGCTCTAGCCACTGCCCGCGCCGGAAACGTTATTGGCGGGGGGGATTGGGCCTTAGACCGTTTAATCCCCGACTGCGTGCGCAGTATTGAAGCCGGTAACGAAATTGAAATCCGTAACCCCGTAGCCACCCGCCCGTGGCAACACGTGCTGGAACCGCTTTCGGGTTACATACTCATCGGTTATTTACTGCTGACCCAAGGGGCCAAATATGCCGAAGGGTTCAATTTGGGTCCGAAGCCCGATAGCGTACTGACCGTGGCGGATGTAGCCCAGCAAGTCGTTAAAAACTACGGCAAAGGTTCCGTTCACGTACATAAACGCGACAATCTGCACGAAGCCAATTTGCTGATGTTGGACATTACCAAAGCCAAAGAAGTCCTCGGCTGGTGGCCCACGTATACCGCTCCGGAAGCCATTGAAAAAACCGTGGCGTGGTACAAGCGTTTTTATCAAGGTGAGCCCATGCGTGGATTTACCTTGCAACAAATTCACGAATACGAAGAGAAAATCACATGGAAAAAGAACTAAGACAAGCCGTAAAAGATGCAGCCAGCAACTATTTCCGCCAAGTTCACGGCGGGAAACGGGAATTTAAATATATTCCGCCGTCCGGCAAATTGCTAGACGAAAACGATTTGCTCAACATGATTGATGCCAGTTTGGACATGTGGCTAACCGCCGGACGTTTCAACGATCAATTTGAAAAAGAGTTTGCCCAATTTTTAGGCGTTAAATTTGCCCTGTCTACCAACTCCGGATCCTCGGCTAATTTGTTGGCACTCTCGGCGCTTACTTCTCACAAATTGGGAGATAAACGCTTGAAAAGAGGCGATGAAGTCATCACCGTAGCAGCCGGATTTCCTACCACGGTCAACCCCATTATCCAACAAGGGTTAGTCCCTGTATTTGTAGATTGTGAAGTCGGCACCTACAATATCAACGCGTCACAAATTGAAGCGGCCCTATCGCCAAAAACAAAAGCCATTTTTGTCGCCCACACCTTAGGCAACATGTTTGACATGGACGAAATTTTGGCCCTTTGTAAAAAACATAACTTGTGGCTCATTGAGGACTCCTGCGATGCCTTAGGGGCCGAGTGGAACGGTAAAAAAGCCGGAACGATCGGTCACATCGGTACGTATAGTTTCTATCCGGCTCACCATTTAACCATGGGCGAAGGTGGAGCCGTCGTTACGAACGACCCGCAACTCTACCGCATTATTTTATCCTTCCGCGATTGGGGACGCGATTGCTGGTGTAAACCCGGCGTGGATAATACGTGCAAAAACCGTTTTAATATGCAACTGGGTAATTTGCCGTTTGGATACGATCATAAATATACGTACTCCCATATCGGCTTTAACCTCAAAATTACCGACTGGCAAGCTGCTATCGGTGTGAGCCAGGTTAAAAAACTTCCGGCCTACATCCAAAAACGTACCGATAACGCTGCTTATTTAACAAAAGCCTTATCTGATTTACAAGATTATTTAATTTTGCCCACCGTCAAAGAAGGGGTAAAACCCTCGTGGTTTGGGTATCTGATTTCCGTGCGTGAAAATGCCCCGTTCACGAAACAAGAACTCGTGGAATATTTAGAGAAAAACGGCATCGGCACACGCCAATTATTCGCCGGAAACCTGTTGCGTCAACCCATGATGGTAGACAACGAAATTGATTTGCGCATCGGCAATTCGCCCGTCTTAAAATCGTGTGATTTGACCGAAAAAGAATATGCTCTCTTACCGCAGACCGATTTTATTATGAATCATACCTTTTGGGTAGGCACGTTCCCGGCGCTTGGCGAAGAACAACTGGCTAAAACGTCGGCTGTTATTCACGCGTTTGTAAAAGAGAAAACGAACTCATGAAAACAATACTCCTCACCGGCGGAAATGGATTTATCGGCAAGAACATTCAAGAAAGTTTTTTAGCCGACAAGTACCATATTGTCGCGCCGCGGAGTTTTGAACTCAACTTGGCCGACACGCAAGCGGTAGATGATTATTTTAAGGACCACTCGTTTGATGTCGTCTTGCATGCCGCCACCAAACCCGGCCACCGTAACGCCAAAGACCCGACGAATCTGTTTTACAACAACGTTCGTATGTTTGAAAACCTCGTACGCCACGCGGACAAATTCGGTAAGATGATCAATTTCGGCAGTGGGGCGGTATATGATGTTGCCGCTGACAACCGCTTAGTTACCGAGGACCAAATCGGCCTGCGTTGCGGCAAAGACGATCATAGTTTTTGCAAATACGTAGTCCACAAACGGATTGAAAATTTACCCAACGTGATGGACTTAAATATCTTCGGTATTTTTGGCAAATACGAAGATTGGGAAATCCGGTTTATTTCCAATGCCATTTGCAAAACGCTGTTTGGCTTACCCATTACGTTGCGGCAAAACCGCCGTTTCAGTTATTTGTACGTAAACGACCTAATGCCTATTTTGGAATATTTTATTGAAAACACCCCCAAATACAAAAGTTATAATGTCACCCCCGACGCAGAAACGGAACTCTTACAAGCCGCACAACTCATTCAAAAAATTGCCGGGGGGAAAAATGAAATACGCATAGCTGCCCCGGGGTATGGCCTTAGTTATACAGGCAGTAATGCGCGGCTAAAAAGCGAAATCAAAAATTTGCAATTTACCTCGCTTGAAAAAGCTATAACAGAATTGTACACTTATTATCAGACAAATCAAGATAAAATTGACCGAAATTTGCTCTTGGAGGATAAATGAAAACATTGTTTTTATTAGGTGGCGGCGGAGCTATCGGCGGAGCCGTTAAAGATTTTTTTACCCAACAAGGGTATACCGTTTTGGCCCCGCGCAGTAAAGAATTGGATTTGTCCGATGAAAAGGCCGTCGTTACTTACATGAAACAATTTACTACGCCGGTGGATGCACTCATTTTCTGTGCGGGCCACAACGACCCTGCCGAAGTCGGTCAATTGACTACCCAGGAAATCAAAAAAACCTATCAAATCAATACCGTCAGTTTTGCTACCATTGTGGCGTATCTACGGAAACAATTTGAACAACGCAAGCAAGGCCACATTCTGGGCATATCTTCCTTATACGGCACGATTAGCCGCGAAGGCCGGGCCGCCTATGCGATGTCCAAACACGCCATGAACGGGCTGATACAAACTTTGGCCTTGGAACTGGGGCCTCACGGAATTTTATGCAACACGCTTTCCCCGGGGTTTGTGATGACACCGATGACCCAAAAAAACAACACCCCGCAAATGATAGAAACGTTGGCGCGGAAAATTCCGCTTGGGCACTTGGCTTCCCCGCAAGACATTGCCCGCGTTGCCTATTTTTTGTGTAGTGAACAAAATCAATACATTACCGGTCAAGACATTATTGTTGACGGCGGATTTATGGCAGGAGGATTTCAACACGTATGAGCGCATATCAATTTACCGTAGAAAACGAGGCCTTTTCTTTTGACACTTCTTTTTTGGAAAGCAAGTCTTTTACCGTTCATTCGGTACCCCGGGATTATCCGGTATCGCTTCCTCAAACGGACAATCCGGCCGAACTGATCCAACAAATGTTGGATGAAAACCCGAAAAATTTGTTACTCATTGACCAAAACGTGTGGAACTTATACCATGCTAATTTGCACGTAGATGAAAAGCGCGTGATGTTTGTGCAAGCCAACGAAGAATTTAAAACCTTTCACAACGGCGTAGAACAAGCCCTGACGTTTTTGGAAAAGAACGGTTTTGGCAAGGGGGAAACACTTATCGTCGTCGGTGGAGGTGTCACGGAAGATATCGGTGCCTTTGTAGGGGCCGTATATAAACGCGGGATTGCCTGGCGCTTTTTTCCGACTACGCTCCTGTCCATGTGCGACTCTTGCATCGGCGGAAAAACCGGTATCAATTACCATAAAGCCAAAAACCAACTGGCGCTTTTCTCGGCTCCGCGCCAAGTGATTATTTGTCCGGCCTTCTTACGCACGTTGCACGCGCGGGAGATTAAATCGGGCCTGGGCGAAATTTTAAAACTGTTTATCACAGGTGGGGAAAAACTGCTAGCCCAATTCCCCCGGTATGTATCTAAGGACGGAGAAGTCAAAGATTTTGCTTCTTTTACGCCTCTTATTTTAGGTGCCTTGGGTGTAAAAAAACAAATCGTGGAAAAAGATGAATTTGAACTTAATATCCGCAAGAGTCTCAATTATGGGCATACGTTAGGTCACGCCATTGAAGTATTATCCGATTACGCTATTCCGCACGGCCAGGCCGTTACGATGGGGGTACTCATCGTTAACGAAATGAGCCGCCGGCGCGGGTTGCTTTCCCAAAAGGAGTGTGATGAAATCCGTCAGTTGGCGCGCAACCTGTTTCAATCGGCTCGGTTGTCGGCAAATATCGTCAAAGAATTGCCCTCGCTACTCTTAAAAGACAAAAAGAGCGTGGGTAACGCCGTCAACTTTGTATTTATTAAACGTCCGGGTGAGACGGTTTTTGTAAAATTAGAAGTAAATGATGCGTTGACCCAAGAATTATTAGACATTATGCACGGAGAATTTGATGTCCTATAGTTTGCTACTGGATTTTGGTGCTACACGTATTAAATCCGCCCTGGTAGATGATACTACCGGGCAGATTGAGCACGTGCAGAGCCGCGCCTGTACACCCGCTATCTGCCACGGGGCACAATTTGAAATTCCGTTAGCGGAACTGACACATGATTTTTTGGAAATATGTAAAATCTACGAAGGATATGACTTTAAGCGGATTTTTGTGTGTAGCCAAATGCACGGCTTTGTGTTGTGTGATGAAAAGGAACAACCCCTCACCGAATATATCAGTTGGCAAGATGAACGGGCCACTTTGCCTCTATCGTCGGGCCCGAGTTCGTGGGAATTATTTTCTAACGCGTTTGATTCCACTTTTAAAGAAAAAACCGGCATGCGGCTACGCAGTTGCTTTCCCGTAGTCAAGATTTTAGATTATGTGCGCCAACACCGGGCCGATTACATTAAAGTCCTTTCCTTGCCCGAAGCGTTGCTACTGGTCGGCAAGCCGTCCCATCAAGTGCACATTACTATGGCCGCCGGAAGCGGCATGGTGGATTTTACTTCTTGTCAGCCCGATAAAGACATGTGCGACTTTTTACATCAAGAAGGCAAGGGTACCAAAATTGCGTTTAATACAATTTCTAAACAGGTCATTCCGGCCGGAACGGTTGAAATCAACCACCGGGACATCCCTGTCTATACGGCCATCGGTGACCACCAATGTGCTGTGTGGGGCGCGGGAAATACGTTGGAAACACTATCGTTTAATATCGGAACCGGCTCGCAGGTTTCCGCCATTTGTACACAAGCGCCTAATATCCCTCAGACCGAACGGCGCCACTTTTTAAACGGACTGGAATTGCAAACCATTACCCACATCCCGGCCGGGCGGGTCTTGGCGGCGTTGATGGATTTTTATCATGCGCTAACCGGGCGCGACGGTTGGGAGCATTTTACGGCCGTACCGTTGGAAAAAATCCAGCAAGTTACCGGACGGTTTAATTTATCATTTTTTAAAGATGCTTGGAATTACACAGACGGCGGCGGTATTACCGGGTTGACACTTACCGACTTAAACGAGCCTATTTTATGGGCTGAGTTATTCCGGTCGTTTGCCCAACAATACGTACGGGCCGCCAACTATTTTTCTCCACCTAGAAAGCAACTGGTTCTAAGCGGAGGCAAATTAGCAAAACTACCTGCACTGGCTGGATTTTTTGAACAGGAATTATCTATGTCAGTGCACTTGTCGGCACAGACCGACGAAACTTTAGTAGGACTGGCAAAATTAGCACAAGAAATATAAGAGAAGAACTTGTATGAAAAATAAAATATTTGAAGACTTGTTTGTATTGGAACTCGCCAATAACCACTGGGGACGTGTGGACCGTGGTATTAAAATTATAGAAGACTTCGCTAAAATTATCCGCTTTAATAACGTGCGCGCGGCCATTAAACTGCAGTTTCGCGACGTAGATTCTTTTATTCATAAAGATTTCAAAAGTCGCGAAGATATTCGCTATATCAAAAAAACCATGGCAACTAAAATGGATATTAAAGACTATCAAATTTTAGTAGATGCCGTGCACAACAATAGTTGTATTACCATGTCTACCCCGTTTGATGAAAAATCAGTGGACACGTGTGTCAAATTGGGTGTGGAGATTATCAAAATTGCCAGTTCGGATATCAACGATTGGATTTTAATTGAAAAAATTGCCACCACCCGCAAACCGGTCATCGTATCTACCGGGGGGGCTTCTTTAAAAGATATAGACGATTTGGTGTTGTTCTTTGAACACCGCGATATTCCGCTCGCTATCAACCATTGTGTCAGCGTGTATCCCTCCGAAAAAGAAGAACTGGAACTTAACCAAATTGACTTCTTGAAAAAACGGTATCCGGGCCACGTGATTGGTTTTTCCACACACGAGAAAAATGACGATATAGAAAGCGCTATGCTCATGGCCTATGCCAAAGGCGCGCGCACTTTTGAACGCCACATTGATATTGAAGCGGACAATATCCCCGTTTCGCCGTACTGCTCGCTACCGGAAGATTTGGACCGCTGGATCAAAGCATACCAAAAAGCCGTGCGCATTTGCGGACATGGGGCTGACACGAAATCTATTCCTCCCCGCAAAGAAATTACATACTTAGACGCGTTAGTGCGCGGCGTGTATGCGCGGTGGGATTTGCCCAAAGGCCATAAACTTACCGAAGACGACGTTTATTTGGCCATTCCGCTGCAAAAAGGACAAATTTCTTGCCGGGAATTCATGCGCGGGGAAGAATTACTCACAGATATTAAAAAAGATGAACCCATTAAAATCAGTCAAATTGACAGCCCGTACGCACACAACAAGGCCTTAAAAGAACTGATTGAAAACCGCGGATTATAAGTATGATTAAACTGTCCGATTACTTAGTTAAAAAACTGGAAAAATACGGCGTGCGTCACGTGTTCATGGTTACCGGTGGCGGCGCCATGCACTTGGACGATAGTTTCGGCCAGAGCAAAAAAATCACACGTATTTTTAACCACCACGAGCAGGGTTCTGCCTTGGCCGCCGAGGGATACGCCCGTACCCACCAACAATTAGCCGTCGCGTGCGTAACAACGGGACCGGGGGGGCTCAACTGTTTAAACGGAGTTTTCGGGGCGTGGACGGACAGCGCACCTATCTTGTTTATTTCCGGTCAGGTTAAATTTTCTACGACGATGGCCTCGTGTCCGCAAGTTCCTTTGCGGCAGTTGGGCGACCAAGAAGTGGATATCGTCCGCGTCGTAAAACCGCTTACCAAATACGCTAAAATGGTAACGGACCCCTATGAGATTGACGCCGTCTTAGACGAAGCCATTTATCACGCCACCACGGGCCGCCCGGGCCCGGTATGGGTGGACGTACCGATAAATATCCAAGCCGCGCCGATTGACCCTAAAAAATTAAAAAAATTCCGCACACCTAAACCAAAAGCCGTTTCCGTGGAAAAAGCCCTTACCAAGGCGGCGGCTCTGTTGCAAAAAGCCAAACGGCCGCTTATTGTGGCCGGGCATGGCGTTCGCATTAGCGGCACGCTGGAAGTGCTGGAAAAATTACTGACCCAAACAAAACTCCCCGTCGTAACTACATTTAACGGAATTGACATTGTGCCGTCCGCACATGCTCAATTTGTGGGCCGCATCGGCACCGTGGGACAACGCGCCGGAAATTTTGCCTTGCAAAATGCCGATGTGATTTTGTTTTTGGGAACGCGCAATAATATCCGCCAAGTCAGTTATAACTGGGAAAACTTTGCCAAAAACGCGAAAAAAATTATCGTAGACATTGACCCCGCCGAACTAAAAAAACCGACGGTAAAGCCAGATTTGCCCATTTGCGGCGATTTAAAACAGGTCTTGCCGCTACTGGTTAAAAAACTTAAAAAACCGTTGGGAAGTAACGGCTGGCTCAAACATTGCCAACAATTGCGCGCCAAATATCCGCCGCTGCGCGAATTTGACATCAAACCCGCGGACAAAATCCATCCGTATTATTTTATGGAACGGTTAGGGAAACTCTTACCCAAAGACGGTGTGCTGGTGGCCTCCAACGGTACAGCCTGCGTCACACTGTTTCAGGCGTGCGAATCCAAAAAAGGCCAGCGGTTATTTCTGAACTCCGGCGATGCGTCTATGGGCTATGGTTTACCCGCCGCTATCGGTGCCTGCGCGGCCAGCGGAAAAGACACCATGTGCATAGAAGGCGACGGAAGTATTATGATGAATTTGCAGGAATTGCAAACCGTTAAAACCAACAACTTGCCGATTAAAATATTTGTGATTAAAAACGGCGAATATATTTCCATTATTCAAACTCAGCGCAACTTTTTCAACGGACGCTTGACAGGTTGTAATGCCCAAAGCGGCGTGGAAGTGCCGGACTTTGTAAAAGTGGCCCAATCGTTTGGGTTACCCGCAGTACGCCTGAACAAAAACCGCGACTTGGAAAAGGGCCTTAAAAAAGTGCTTGCCATGCGCGGGCCCGTGGTGTGTGAGTTGGATTGTACGCCCAACTATACGTTTGCACCGAAACTCTCCGCGCGCAAATTACCCGACGGAACCATGGTTAGCCCCACGCTAGAAGACATGTTCCCGTTCTTGGATAGAAAAGAATTTGAGGAGAATAAATTATGAGTACTCTTCTTATTACCGGAGCAAGCGGCTATTTAGGTTCGCGTGTTACCAAGCAGTTGCTTGCCAAAGGGCACACGGTTTTGGCTTTGACGCGTGACGAACACGACGTTCCAAAAGCACACAAAAACCTTAAAATATGCCCTCTTGATAAAATAACGCCGCAAGATGTTTTTGCTCAAAATAAAATAGACGGTATTTTTCATTTTGCCACGTGTTATGGCAGGAGTGAACAAACAGCGGCTTACATCGCGCAAGTTAATTTACTCTTGCCGCTTACACTGCTGAGTTTGGCAGTCAAACAAGGAGTTCAATTTTTTATCAATACGGACACTATTTTACAGCCGAATATCAATCCGTATTCGCTTACCAAAAACCAATTTTCACAATGGCTTGCGTTTTATGCAGACAAAATTCAAGCAATTAATATGAGGTTGGACCATTTTTACGGGCCCCATGACCACCCCGTAAAATTTATTGCATGGCTTATTAAAAATTTTAAAGAAAACGTAGATCACATTGACTTGACCGAAGGAGCCCAAACACGTGATTTTGTCTATATCGATGATGTTGTAGCAGCATATATGTGTGTGTTTGAATCCCTTGACAAATTGCCGAAAGGGAAATTGAATAATTTTGAAGTAGGTTCCGGCGTAAAAACCAGCATTAAAGCCATGGTATTACAACTCCAAAAATTGATGCACAAAGAAAATGTAAAACTGAATTTTGGGGCTGTTCCTTATCGCAAAAATGAAATGTTAGCGTACACGGTAGATATTTCCGCGTTGGAAGGCTTGGGATGGAAGGCCAAAGTTGTTTTACAAGAAGGATTACAAAAAATCATCACGGAGGAAAAATTATGAAATATTTAATTACCGGCGGTTGTGGTTTTTTGGGCTCTAACATTGCAGCCCGCATTTTGAAGGAAAACTTGGGTGAAGTGCTACTTCTGGATAATCTTTCCCGCGTCGGAAGCGACCAAAATTATACTTGGCTTAAAACTCTGGGTAAATTCACGTTCGTCAAAGCCAACACTTACGATTTTGAGGATGTATTAAAAACAATTAAAAATTTCCAACCGGATATTATTTTCCACTTTGCCGGACAAGTCGCCATGACGACTTCCATTGCCAATCCCCGTTTAGATTTCAACACCAATGTGTTGGGCGCTTTTAACGTGTTAGAAGCAGTCCGTCAGGTTGCCCCCAAATGCGGTATCATTTTCTCCAGTACCAATAAAGTATATGGCGATTTAGAGCAATATACTTACGAGGAGGGGGAAACCCGCTATAATTGCGTAGAATGCCCTAAAGGATTTACCGAAAACACCCAGTTGGAATTTCATTCGCCCTACGGTTGCTCTAAAGGAGCCGCGGACCAATATATGTTGGATTGGGCGCGCATTTTCGGCTTAAAAACAGCTGTTTTCCGCCATTCTTCCATGTATGGCAGCCGCCAATTTGGAACATTTGATCAGGGGTGGATTAGTTGGTTCTGCCAAAAAGCCGTAGAAACGGAAAAAAATCCGGCCAATACATTTACCATCGCTGGAAACGGCAAGCAGGTACGTGACGTTTTGCATGCGCAAGACATGGCTGATTTATATTTGGCGGCCGCTAAAAACATTGAAAAAATTAAAGGGCAAGCCTTTAATATCGGCGGCGGAATTGAGAACAGTTTGTCACTCTTAGAATTATTTGCACTACTTGAAAAAATGTTGGGCATCAAACTAAATTACACCAAACTGGCCCCGCGTCAAAGCGACCAAAAATTCTTCGTGGCCGACATTACAAAGGCCACCCAACTTTTAGGATGGAAACCGCGCGTAAGCAAAGAAGATGGCATTGCCGAGATGGTAGCGTGGATTAAAGAAATGCAGAAATAAGGAAAAACCAATGAATAAAGAATTTTTTTATAAACAAATTGATGCCTTGGAAAAACTGCACCCTGACATTAACGAAATGGCATTGGCAAGACACATGAATTCGGTTTTTGTAAATTTACAAGCCGATCCATTTCAGTTAAGAGAACGAAAAAATAACAAAAAAATTCTTTCCGTTGAAGTGGGTTACGGACATGATGTCATCCGGCCCAGTTTATATAAATATTTCCGAGGACTCGGCTATGAAGTGGATTTTTTATTGTGCGGAAATAAACCGGAAGACCGATGGAATTTTTTTCACCGAATTAAAGATTACAAAGCACGGGAACTTATCGGGAATGAGGCTTTTATCGCGGCGGTATTATCGTTGCCTGTTATGGAAGAATACGACTATATCTTTCTAAATTCCAACTTTGTTTATAATCAAAATCGCTTTGATTCTAATTTGGATTATAAGAAATTTATGAGAGCACTCGGTTTGAAAGATCGCTGTAAACATGGCTTCTTAACGATACCGCCGCATCCGGCCTATTATGAGAATACCGATACCAATCTCCGACACTTTACCCATTTGGGCACCAAACATACGCCTATGCTAAGCGTTTCGTACTTTGGAGATGTTAAGATAACTCCCAAATCAGATAAAAATATTTTCTTAGTAACTGGTAATATCAATCATGATCAGAAAAATCACGACATGGTTTTTGAGGCCGTCCGGCAATTACTTGACGAAGGAGTAACTAATTTTGAACTTTGGATAAACGGAATGCTCATGAACGAACTTGTCATTCCGCCCGCACTAAAGGAACATATTAAATATTTGGGTGAAAATAAACCGGAAACGCTTTTCCCGATTTTAGAACAAGCTGATTTTATTATTGCCGGTTTGGATAGTACACAGCAGTGGCAAAGAAATAGTTACGCCCAAGGTACCTGTTCGGTGGGACTGATGTATTCAATGGGTTTTGGAAAAGTATATATTCTTGAAGATATGTTTGCCAGCGCATTTGGTTTAAATGACCAACAAGCCATCATCTATTCCAAAGGCATGTTAGCAAGCGCAATGAAAAAGGCCATTGCGTTATCGACAGTAGATTACGCCTCTATCCAAGGCCAAATTTTACAAGAAGCAGCCCGGCGAGAGGAACGTTCCTTCAAAGATATTGAACAAACACTTAAAGAGTTAAAACGTGTTTACCGCAAGAGTGTAAACTCGGGGTTTATCTGGGATTTAATAAATAAACTCAATTACCTCCGCTTGAAAATTTGTTATTTTATCTTCAAAAACAGACGCGAACACTATGCGGAAAAATTAAAAAAATATACTAAAATTTTCCTATGATAAATAATTATTTGTGCCTGCTTCTAAATCAAGCAAACTGCAATTGTTAAAAATATGTCTATACCAAAACACATTACACTATCAGATATTCAATTTTTTGTGGCTACGCACAACAGGGCTGGCTTATTGAAAACAACCCTGGAAAGTTTACTATCCCAAACCGCAGGGATTCCCCAAATTATAGCCCTTGATTTTGCTAGCGTAAAAGACATGGCCCAACAACTATTCAAATTGGATGCATCAAAACAAAAATTTGGCCCAAAAACAAGAAAAATAACTTCAACGGAAATATGCTAGAATAAGGAATACAATTTCCCGAACAAACCCCCGGGGTATTGTGTCAGGAAATTCCCTAACAGGAGATAACTGTGAACCCAATTATAGAAAGTGATTTCTCTTCTATTCTTGCTGACAATAGTATCTCTTGGTCAGAGTTCGCGGGGAGAACGGTAGTCATTTCCGGCGCGGCGGGATTTTTGCCTTTCTACATGGCAGGGACGTTGCTTTTTCTCAATAAAACCCAAAAATTGAATAAACCCGTCCGCGTGATTGCCTTAGTGCGCAACCTGGAAAAAGCGCACAAAAAATTCCACGATTTTTTAGACGATAAAAATTTAATCTTTGTAAAAAGCGATTTATCTTCGCCCATTACCATTGATGGGGACGTAGATTATATCGTGCATGCCGCCGGCCATGCCAGTCCCAAACTGTTTTTTACCGACCCGGTAGGCACCATCAAAGCCAACACCGCAGGAATCATTCATTTGTTAGATTTAGCGGTTAAAAAGAAAGTAAAAAGTTTTCTCTATTTTTCCACCGGGGAAGTAAACGGCAACATTTTTGACGCGTTGGATAACGTCACCGAAAACGACTACGGCGTTGTTGACCCGCTTGCCGTGCGGAGTTGCTATGCCGAATCCAAACGCATGGGCGAAAACTTATGCGTCGCGTATGCGCACCAATACGGTTTAAACACCAAAATCGTCCGGCCGTCACATACGTACGGACCGGGATTTGCCCTAGACGACGGACGCGTCTTTGCCGCCTTTGTTTCAGATGTATTGACGGACAAAGACATTGTCCTCAAAAGTGACGGCAAAGCCAACCGCTGTTTTCTTTACCTAACCGAT
The DNA here is from genome assembly GCA_902766765.1 of uncultured Elusimicrobium sp. Taxonomy (GTDB): domain Bacteria; phylum Elusimicrobiota; class Elusimicrobia; order Elusimicrobiales; family Elusimicrobiaceae; genus Avelusimicrobium. The sequence goes on from CACXER010000017.1 coordinate 24,206, forward strand.
GCTACACGGGGTTATTTTACCGTATTGTTAAAAGGCACCTCCGCTAACGCGTATAACGTGTCAAACGATTATGAAATTCCCATTTTGGAACTGGCGCAACTTATTTTAGAAGTTTCCGGAAAGAAAAATTTAAAGGTATGTTTTGACGTGGCTATCTCGCCCAGCGCCACAAACAAACATGCCCGTATGGATAACAGCAAATTAAAAGCCCTGGGCTGGAAACCTACAATTAAAGAGCGCGAAGGTTTTGCGCGGGTGATTTCCTATTTTCAGAAGGAAAATTATGACCTTGCAAGATAAACTTCAAATTGTACTCATTACCTATAACAGAAAAAAATACCTGAAACGGACGCTGGATGAAATTTTGGCGGAGGGTTCTCCCATCCGGGATTTTAGTATAACTATTTTGGATAATGCTTCAACGGATGGCACTTCCGAACTGATTGATGAATATTGTACAAAATTTCCGAACATTACCCATATCAGACATAAAATCAATATAGGCGGGTGTGCCAATGTTTGCCGGGGTTATGAATACGGTGTCAGTTCCGGTAAAGAATATGTATGGGTACTTTGTGATGATGACCGGTATGATTTTTCAAACTGGAAAGCCGTTGAAGATTTGGTAAATAAAAAGACAGACATCATTTGTGTCTCAAATTACTCCTTCCCGACAGAAAAAGACCAACAGGACCTCAAGTACCAATTATTTCAACTTACGTTTGTACCGGCCTTGATTTGCCGTGCGGAACTGATAACCGATAATGTAATGATGAACATGTATAACGGCATTTACACCATGTTCCAATCGCCCTGCATTGTGATTAGTGCCATCAATAAAAAAAAGCAAATAAAAGTTCTTTCGCAACCTATTGTGTTCAACGGGTTCCAATCCGACGATGCGTGTACAGACGTTTCGTACACCCGGGGCCTCAAAAAAGGAGAATCCATTCTGGATCGCACAAAAAACAACCAATGGGTTTTAGGTTACGCCAATATACTATCACTTCTTAATAACAAAAGTATTATGACCGAATGTCTTGAAACAGCCATTGTGTATAAAGATATTTGTAATTCCTGGAAAAATTTTTATGATTGTTTAGGAGTACAATTGGGCGGTAAAGACAGATTTAATTATTTTTATGAAGTGTATCATTTATTATCGGATGCCCGCAAACGTGAAATCAATGCCCGGTATGCCTCCGCCATTCAACTATGGCTGAAACAAGCAGGATTCCCTGTTCGGATGACGCTATCTATGAGAGCGTCTTCTATTCAAATGGGATTTAAACGGATCAAACTATTTGTTAAAATCAAGACAGCGGCATTAAAAGATCGTATAAGGATTTACCTAAAAAGAAAAAAGTGAGGTGTCATATATGACAAATTCATCTGCTCCTCTCGTTTCAATTATTACGTCTTATTACAACGACCAAGAATTTTTGGCCGATGCTATTTCGTCCGTTTTGGCACAAACCTATACAAATTTTGAATATATTCTAGTTAATCATGCCTCTACGGACAATAGCCGGCAGATTGCCCACTCTTTCCACGATGCACGAATCAAACATATAGACTTACCCCGTAACTACGGGGCTTCCGGCAATATCCTTATCAAAAAAGCCATGGAAAAAGCTTCTTCCCAAGGACAATACATTAAACTGCTTTGTGCAGATGATTATTTGCTACCGGACAGTCTTGAAAAATTAGTCGCTGCAGCCCAGCAAACAAATGCCGATTTAGTGTTCGGAAATATTGCCTTTGTTTCCAAAAACAGGGATTTATTAAATAAAACGTGGTTTACCCACCGTTTCCCTGCTAACAAGCCCACCGCTGTATATGTAAAAGAGTTATTACAAGGTAATTCTTGCTTGCCCTACGCGGGTAACTTAATTAAGCGTACTGCCTTTGAAAAAATACCGTTAGACTATACCTGTGTTAATATAGCGGATATGAGTTTATGGGCGTGTTTACTTTTGCAGGGGGCTTCTCTTAATTTTGTAGAAGATACCGTATGCCAGTACCGTATTCATTCCGGTAATTTATGCAGTTTTCGCAAGAAAAAAGTAATTGAAAAAAGAAATCTATTTGAACATGTACTTTTTATCAAGCAATGTATCCGCACGGCTAGCTCCGTAGCGATACTAAAGCAACTATTCCCAAAAGATCCTTTTGCTCAACAATTGCAAGACGAAGACGGCTGTTTAGTCCCTTTTGTACTGGCCCGCATCTTACACGAACATGCGAATCTTCTGGCTTTCCGTTATGCAGCCAGGTTGGCTATCGCCGAGATATTAAATGATTATGCTTTACAACAAAAAATAGAAGAAAAATTCGGTTATTCCCTGCGTGATTTTAGGCAACGACTCATAGCCGAACCCTATCAAATTCTTCCTTTTTATGGTAAAAACAGAGATATGAAAACAGCCGGGTTAGGCAGTTTGTCCTATTTTTTCTTCCGCAAAATACTTCATATCCTTACATTACACGATTATAAAGAAAAGAAAAAACACGCCCCAGATCCTAAAAAACAAAGTTCGGATGTTGTATAAATACGAATATGGAAATTTTTAAAACCGAAGAACAGTTAGAAATTCTTATCCCGACGTATAACCGTAAGCCGCATATCATGCGTACGCTGGCCCAACTGACCGCGCCCGATAGCCCCGTACGTGCATGTTCCATTACCGTATTGGATAACGCATCCGAGGACGGCTCCAGTGAAGTAATTGCCGAATTTGCCGCTAAATATCCCAACGTCAAACACATCCGTCACGAAAAAAATATCGGCGGGAACGCCAACATTACCCGCGCATATGAATTGGCACGCGCCCCGTATGTATGGGTCGTTTGCGACGATGATTCTTTCCGTTGGGAGGCGTGGGGGGAAATCCAAACCGCGATGGAAACAAACCAGTATGATTTACTGCTTACCCGCAAAGATGATTTAAAAGGCACCAGCGACATTGCCCGCATTTTCCGTCAATGCACGTTCGTTCCGGCGGGAATTTACCGCACGTCTATTATCACGGGAGGCGTGCTGATAAATATGTACAACAATATCCCCAATATGTTCCCGCATTTGGCACTTATCAGCGAGATTTTAAACAGGCAAGGCCTTATCTTCTTGCCGCAAGGGGAAATTATGGCCGAGTGTACCTTTGACGTGGCAACCTCAGGGGATAAACATATTGGGCGTGGTGCTGAACAAACGTATCGTCCCGACGTAAGCAAGAATATGTTTTGGACGGTGGGTTTTCTTAATTCCATCCAACTCGTACAAGATAAAAAACTGCGTGCCTATATATGGGACCATGTGGGGAATCACGGATTTTTCGGCTATATCGTAGGCGCGTTCCGCAAAAACTATACCGAATACGGCGGATATGCACTCAACGAGGCCTTCATCCGCAGCGGACTTGATTTTAAGCACCGCTTACAATTTGAGATAGCGTGTTTGTTTCTTAAAGTCACTTCTTTCTTTCATCGTAAGAAAAAATAATATGCATACAGAAAACCCCTCTTTGGTACGGGAAAAAATTATTGTTAAAACGAGCACCGTCGGTGTCATTACCAACCTCCTTTTGGCTGCAGCCAAAGCGGCAGTGGGCCTGTTGGCTAATTCTATTGCCGTGGTGTTGGACGCCCTCAACAATCTATCCGATGCGCTTTCTTCCGTCATCACAATTATCGGAGCCAAACTGGCTAACCAAGCACCGGACAAAAAACATCCCCTTGGGCACGGGCGTATTGAATATATGAGTGCCATGCTCGTATCGGCTATCATCTTATACGCCGGGATAACGGCGCTCATTGAATCGGTTAAAAAAATATTCCAGCCGCAACTGCCGCAATATACAACTCTATCACTGGTAATTATCGCAGGAACGGTCGTCGTCAAACTGGTTCTCAGCCACTACGTCAAAGCACAAGGGAAAAAGGCAGATTCGGATGCTTTAGTAGCATCGGGTTCGGACGCATTTTTTGATGCGGTGATCTCCGCCTCTGTGCTAGGTTGTGCTATTTTTTATCTGATTTTTCACATTGCGTTGGAAGCGTATATGGGAATTATCATTTCTCTCGTTATTATCAAGGCCGGTTTTGAAATGCTGGAAGGGCCTTTCCACGACATCGTGGGCCAACGCGTAGATGCCAAAATGAGCCGGCAAATCAAACGAATTATCAGCCAAGAACCCGCCGTTCGCGGAGTGTATGATTTAATCATCAATAACTACGGCCCCAATAAAAATTATGCGTCGCTACATATAGAATTACCCGATACAATGTGCGTGGAAGAAGTGGACCGCCTCACTCGAAAATTGGAAGAGAATGTCTATCATCAAACGGGCGTAATTTTAACCGGAGTGGGGGTGTATTCCTACAACACCCAGGGGGGAGAGGCCGCCCATATCCGCAATCATATTCAGCAAATCGTATTAGCGCACGACTGGGCCTTGCAATTACACGGCTTTTACGTGAATTTAGACGACAAATCCCTACGTTTTGACGTAGTACTCAGTTTTGATATTGCCCAACAAAAAGCGTTGGCCATTTTACAAGAAGAAATACAGCATGCGTATCCGACCTATAAAATTCAAATTACTCCGGACGTAGATATTACGGATTAGTACGCGGCTATGCACAACAAAGGTTCCCTATGACAATCCGGCATTTACCGCAAGAATTTACCACGTATACAGCAGAACTGTTCGGTCCGGAACGTTGGGCACAATTTTTGCACTCTTTTGAGGAGTCATCCGTTACCAGTATCCGGTTTAATCCTTGGAAATACGCCCAAGAATCGATTTTTCCGCAGATAGAAGCCGTCCCCTGGTGCGAGCAAGGTTATTGGCTCACAGAACGCCCCAATTTCACACTGGATCCGCTTTTCCACGCGGGTGTTTATTATGTACAAGAGGCCGGCTCGTTATTTTTAGACCATGTTTTACGTGAGCACATTAATTCGCCCGTTTTGGTCTTGGATCTATGCGCTGCGCCGGGGGGAAAATCTACTTTAATGCGTGCGGCTCTGCCGGAAGGATCTATGCTGGTTAGTAACGAGCCCGATCGCCGCCGCGCCAATATTCTACTGGAAAATATGCTCAAACAAGGCCACCCTGACGTACTGGTTACACATAATTATGCGTCAGACTTTGCCAAAACAAAGTGGACCTTTGACGTGATTTTAACGGATGTACCTTGTTCGGGGGAGGGCCTTTTCCGGCGCGATGAAAAAACAATCAGCGAATGGAGTGTGGACAATGTTCACTTCTGCCAAAAACGACAACGCCAAATTTTGCAAGATATCTGGCCGTGTCTGCGTCCGGGCGGCCTCCTCATTTACAGCACCTGCACATTTAACACACACGAAAACGAAGAAAATGTACGCTTTATTGCAGACGAACTGGGCGCGGAAATTTTACCCGTTTCCGTTTGCCCCCAGTGGCAAATTACCGGCTCATTACTCCCAGGTTGGACGCAACCCGTGTATCGTTTTATCCCCGGGGTTTCCCGCAGCGAAGGACTTTTCATAGCCGTACTGCGCAAAAAGGGGGAAACTTCGGCCGCGCCCTTGCTGCCCGGTTCAGCGAGGCATCACGCACATATCCATCGTTTGATTCACTTATTATCTGACGGCATCCCGACACCCGAACAAAAGGGAAAGGAACAAATCCCTTCGGCGGCGCAAGCGCTTTCTATCCGTTTGTCAGCAGATGAATATCCGCGCGTAGAGTTGCCGTTGGCAGAAGCGCAACGCTATTTGCGCCGTGAAAGTTTTGCCTTACCCGCCGGAACCCCCAGGGGATTTGTCCTCGTGACCTACGGCGGGCATCCGCTTGGATTTATGAAAAATCTGGGCGACCGAGCCAACAATCTCTATCCTAAAAACTGGGCCATCCGCAGTTTATAACGAAACGCCGGCTCGATATACCCACACGAACGCTCTTTATTTTCTAAAATATTAGTAAGAGGTTATGATGAAAAAATTGTTACTTTCTGTCTTGTTTACTTTACTGGGCATAGGATGCTACGCCGATGAGCCGATTCAATATCCCTTCACAGTACAAGGGGACCACGGGAAATTAGCGGGTATTGTATCCGTACCGGCCAATAAAAAAACATATCCGCTGGTCATGATTTTACACGGATTTAACGGGAGCCGCAAATTACCCATATTTCCCGAATTATCCAAGCAACTCAATGCGCGCGGCATCGCCACCGTGTTATTTGATTTTAACGGACAGGGAGAAAGTGAAGGATCCTTTTTAGATATGACCATCCCCAACGAATTAGAGGATGCACGCCGCGTCTATGAATATGTCAGCCAACTTCCGGGAGTAACTTCCGTTTCCGCCACCGGACACTCGCAAGGAGGCGTCATTACGGCCATGTTGGCAGGGGAACTGGGCAAAGATAAATTAAAAAGTATTGCCCTTTTAGCCCCGGCGGCTGAATTAAAAGACGATACCGCCAAAGGCGATTTATTCGGCACACAGTTTGATCCAACCCATATTCCGGAATATATCGTCTTATTTAATGGGTTAAAAGTCGGGCGCGCCTTTTTGGCCACTACTCCTCATCTACCGATTTATGAGACGGCGGCTCCTTATACCGGACCGGTACTTATCGTGCACAGTGTAAAAGATGAGTTAGTGCCTTATGAGTATGGGGTGCGTTTCCATCAACTGTATCAAAATTCCCAATTAGAAACGCTCTACAAATTTGACCACAGTTTTACGCAAGATGTGCCCGCCGTGTGCAAAATCGTAACAGATTTTTTTGCCGAGCAACTTTTGTAAATAGCCGTTTAATTGTTACTTCATAGTTTCTGTTGGCGCAGCAGAAAATGTTACAATTTTCTTACATACCAAGAGGAGTTTTAATATGAAAATAAATCGCACAAAATCCGTCTTTCTTACCCTCGTCTGTTTGATACTTACCAGTCTACTGACGACCGGTTGCGCTTCTCTTAAAAAGGAGCCCCTTTCCCTGTGGAATAACAACGCACCGGCTAAGAATGCCCTGGTACAGTATGTACAAACAGTTACAAACCCGAAATCAGCCGATTTTATCCCGGTGGAAAACCGCATTGCCGTATTTGATTTAGACGGTACCCTCATCCTGGAAACGGACCCCACGTATTTTGACTGGGCCTTATTTGAACACCGCGTACTGGACGACCCGAATTACAAACCCACCGGCGAACAACTGGCAGCTGCCCGAGCCTCGCGCGAAAAAGGAATTTTCCCGCCGCTAGATGCCAACCGTGAGAAAATGGTTTCCGAAGTTTATCAAGGGCTCACGGTAGAGGAATTCTACACATTTATCCGCGATTTCATGCAAGAAGACCAACCCGGATTTATCGGCATGAAGCGGGGGGAGATTTTTTATAAGCCCATGTTGGAAGTAGTAAAATACCTCGTCAAAAACAAGTTTACCGTCTATATTTGCAGCGGCAGTGACCGCTTGACCGTCCGACCGCTTATTGAAAAAAATATGCCCTACATTCCACCGCACCAGGTTATCGGCTCGGACAGTACGCTTGTATCCAGCAATCAAGGTAATACGGATGGCCTTTCTTACACTTTTCAAAAAGGGGATACCGTTATCCTGGGTGGAAAGAACCTAGTAAAAAATCTTCAGATGAACAAAGTAGCTATTATCGCACGGGAAATCGGTATACAGCCGGTGTTGGCCTTCGGGAACACGTTTAGTGATGCCAGCATGGTAAATTATACTATCAACGATAACAAGTATAAATCACTGGGTTTTATGCTCTGTTGCGATGACCTCAAACGAGAGTATGGCAACCTGCAGAAAGCCGAAAAAATGCGCGAAGGATGCGATAAATACGGTTGGATCCCCATCTCTATGCGAGACGACTGGAAAACAATTTATGGCAACCACGTTAAACGCCGATAAAAAAGCCGATAGGGTAGCCGACACCCTATCGGCTGATTTTGACTGAATCTATTTATTCCACATCAAAATTAAAGTAAGTATCTTTGTAGGGTTCGTCTTTAAGGGTGAAGTGCCACCATTCCGATTCAAGGGGCAGAAACCCCGCCTTTATCATAGCTTCCCGTAAGATTTGTCTATTTCTTTTCTGCTTTTTAGTAATTTTCTTGTAATTGGGGTGGGAAATTTCCGAGAATAAATCAAATGTTCCTCCCATATCCACAAAGGACCCATCTTTTTTAATAAGTGTCAAATCCACGGTACTGCCGCGGGTATGGCCCGACTTAGCCATAATGTACTCCCCGGCAAGTAAATCGGATTTTTGTAACGCGGGGTAAAATGTTTTGTCGCCGGGATTGGTCGGATCGTTGATCCATGCCACAAAGTCATCCACGGCTTTTTGTGGGCGGTACGAATCCCAAATAAGCAAACGATATCCTTGTTTGCGTAAATCGGCCGCGGCTTGGGCCAAGGCGGCGAGGGCTTTTTTGGTCATGTAGGCTCTGGGCGCTTTATAACCGTTGATTTTATGCCCTGTAAAGTTATTAGGCGAATAATAACGGATGTCATACGCCGCATCGTCAATTACGGTATTGATTTCGGCAAAATCTGATTTATCATATGAAACGGTGTCCGCCCAAAGGGGGGCAAAACTACTAACAACAAACAACAAGGTCACTACCAGTTTTTTCATAACAATTCTCCTCTATTAAATACACATAAACTATATCACAAAAATCGTATCTGGTACAAGGCGCTCAGTTCCCCTGCAATAACGTATCGTAGATATTTTTATCTTCTGCCTCAAAGCATACAAAAATGATTTCTTTGACAGATTTAAGTGGCACGTGTTTAACAACGGTGCACGCAATTTGTGCGGCTAGTTCCTTAGGAAAACGGTATACTCCCGTAGAGATACACGGAAAAGCCACGGTTTTGCATGCATGTTCTTCGGCCAGCCGAAGGGAATTTACGTAACATTTTTTCAAATATTCTTCTTCCTGCTTCGTACCGCCGTACCACACCGGACCAACGGTATGAATAACATATTTACAAGGCAGATGATACCCCGCGGTGAGTTTGGCTTCCCCGGTCGGGCACCCACCCAGCGTGCGGCACTCTTTTAGCAGTTCCGGCCCGGCGGCGCGGTGTATAGCGCCATCCACGCCACCGCCACCGAGCAGTGTATGGTTGGCGGCGTTGACGATAGCGTCTACACGCAGTTGGGTAATATCACCCTGAATAACAGTCAGTTTCAACATAGGTACATTGTAGAAAATTTGAATCAATAAAATTTCATTACTTCATTTTTCTCTTTACGTTTCAATCAAAAAATTATAATGTTATAAGTATGATTGAAGTGACAACAAAAGACAACTGCTTAGTCTGTACTTTAAAGGATGTTTTGGACGAAACAACACGGTTGAATATATCTGCCGCACAATTACATAATAAAAAAATACAACTGGTGGGTTCCAATATTAAATCGTGGAATACCGATTTTGTCGTTACTCTTTTTAATGCATTGAAAGATGTCCCCAAAGAAAATCTTTCCTATTCGCACCTGCCGGAAGGGATGGAACAACTCCTGCGCCTGGCCTTTCAAGCCCCTCATCACGAGCCAACAAACCCCCGCCCCAAATTGCCCTTTTTAGATAGCGTCGGCGAGGGGGGAATCCGTTTTTGCCGTTGCGTTAAAAAAGGGTGTGGGTTTATTCACGATTGTTTGTCCGCCTGGGGCAGGCAACTGACCGGAAAAGCCGTTTACCGCAGTAAAGATTTTTGGATGATTTTAGCCGATTGCGGCCCTAAATCTATTCTCATCGTATCGCTTATCAGTTTTATGGTGGGGCTGATTTTGGCTTTTGTGGGGGCCATTCAACTTAAAACCTTCGGTGCGCAAATTTATGTGGCTAGTTTAGTAACTATCGGTATGACACGTATTATGGGCGCTGTGATGACGGGCGTAATTATGGCCGGCCGGACGGGGGCCTCTTACGCGGCGACCATCGGCACCATGCAAGTCAACGAAGAACTGGACGCCTTGCAAACCATGGGAATTTCACGCACGGATTTTTTGGTTTTGCCACGTATGAATGCGCTACTGCTTGCCATGCCTATTCTGATTTTACTGGCTGACTTTATGGGCATTTTGGGCGGATGTTTTGTGTGCGTGTCATTTTGGGATATTCCCTTATCGGAATACATTAAATATACAGTCAACTCTTTTTACATGAACCATTTTTTGGTGGGCGTTTTCCACGGGATTGTTTTTGGTTGGATTATTGCTTTATGCGGATGTTATTTTGGCGTGCATTGTGGCCGCAATGCAGATAGCGTAGGCGCAGCCACCACCAAGGCCGTTGTATATTCAATCGTATGGATGATTGTAACAACGGGGTTACTTACTGTCGTCTTTCAATGGTTGGGGGTTTAAGGATGCAAAATTCAATTATTCGCGCAGAAAACTTGAGCATCGGCTATGACGACAAGGTCATCATGAAGAATTTGTCGTTTGATATTCCCAAAGGTGATATTTTTATCATTATGGGGGGATCCGGTTGCGGGAAGAGCACGCTACTTCGTACGCTGACCGGCCTCATCCCCGCCCACTCTGGCCAAATTTGGATACGGGACATAGATTTTATAAATGCCGACCCGTCGGAAAAATTAGAAGTAATGAAACACAGCGGTATCTTGTACCAAAGCGGCGCGCTGTTTAGTTCCATGACACTGGCAGAAAACGTGGCCCTACCGCTGCAACAATATACCTCGTACTCACCGGATAAAATCAGCCGAATTGTGGCTTTTAAATTGGCGCTAGTCGGACTGGCAGGATATGAAGATTATTACCCGTCAGAAATAAGCGGAGGAATGCGTAAACGCGCCGGACTTGCACGCGCACTGGCCCTAGATCCCGAAATTGTATATTTTGACGAGCCCTCGGCCGGGTTGGACCCGATTAGTTCTAAAAACTTGGACGATTTGATATTGGAAATCAATAAAACATTGGGCACGACAATTATTGTAGTAACGCATGAATTATCTTCCATTTTCGCCATTGGTAAAAATAGTATTTTTTTGGATAAAACCATCAAAACCATCTCGGCAAAAGGGAACCCAAAAGAACTGCTAAAAAATCCACCCAATGAACAAGTCTATGAATTTTTAACAAGAGGAGAACGACATGAAAAAGGAACCAAATAAAAAAGCAATCGGGCTATTCTTAGTTATCGGCTTTGCATTATTTTTGGGGCTGATTGGAAAATCTGTCCTCAATAAAATACATGCAGATACGAAAGATCTGGTGGTGATGTATTTTAATGAATCGTTACAGGGCTTATCGGAGGGATCTCCTGTCATATTTCAGGGGGTGGAAGTCGGTAAAGTAACGCGCATTGTACTGGTAACCAACAAAGATAATTTGAAGTTTAATGTGGCGGTTTATGCTCGTTTTAAAGAAACAGAAATTATCAGCGAGGGCTCGCTTTGGGAAAAATTGTGGAAAAAAGAAAATTTCAATTTCTTGGATATCATGATTGAACAAGGCCTGCGCGCCCGGCTTGCTTCCCAAAGTTATTTAACGGGGCAACTGCGGATCGATCTGGTGATGTTACCGGAGACGGAAGTCAAAATGTTTGAGAGCCCCAAAAAGGAGAATATCCCGCAAATTCCGACTGTTTTATCAGCCAGGGAAGAACTGGCCCGGGGATTTAACGCCTTGCAACTTCAAGAGACCATCAACCGCTTTAACCACGTCACGGAAGTGCTGGGCAAAGAACTGCCTGTCTTGTTACCGGCCCTTACCAAAAGTTCCCAAAACTTGGACCAAACACTTGCCAAGGTAGCCGGAAGCAGTGACGAAACTATTTCCAATTTAAATGAAGCGTTACACGACGTTTCGGATGCAGCCAAATCTTTACAAAATCTGGCAGATTACTTGGAAAGACATCCGGAGTCCCTGATTAAAGGAAAAAAAGGAGAATAATATGCGACTTATAAAAATCATTGTTCCTTGTTTATTATTGGGTGCCTGTATTTTTGGAACGAGCCAAAATGCTAAATTTTACACCCAATCAACCACTCCTCAGATGGCGGTATCGGCTGACTTTGCCGCTTTTGTAGGGGTCAACCGGGTTCAACTGCCTAAATATGTGGACCGCCCGCAAATGGTTACGCAACGTAAAGATTCTGCGCAAGTCAACATATCCGAATATAACCGTTGGGTAGAACCTCCTGCGGTATTGGCTACCCGCGTAATAACAGAGGACTTAAGTGCCTTGCTGCCGGCGGCACAAATCAAAACGAACCATATCAAGGGGGAGCGGTTTGATTGGACTATTTCTATAGAAATTGTAGAAATAAACGCCGTATTGGGAGATAAAGCGGAAATCGTCGCGTGGTACACCATTAAAGACAAAGCGGGGAAAACACACACCCATCAAAAATTTGCTGCGGCCGTGCTGATTGGCAAAACATACGATGATTTAGCTAAAGGTTACAGCGAACTATTGGCCCAACTAAGCCATGAAATTGCCGGAGCGTTAATTCAAAAATAACGCGGAAAAATATGTTTATCTACAACAAAAAAGCACAATACCACGAGACGGACCAAATGGGTATCATCCACCACGCCAACTACGTGAAATGGATGGAAGAAGCCCGTTTGGCGTACTTGGAAGAATTGGGGCTTGGCTATAAGCAGGTAGAAAATGAGCAGGTTTTTTCGCCGGTAGTCAGCGTGGCGGTGCAATATAAATCCCCGGTACATTTTGCCGACGAGGTAGCAATCAACGTGTCCGTAAAAGCGTACACGGCTGTAAAGTTGGAACTGGCGTACGAATTCTTCAATAAAACTACCCAACAACTGTGCGCCACGGCATCTTCGGTACATTGTTTTATTAAGAACGGCAAAATCATTTCCCTAAAAAAAGAAATGCCCGTTTTGCACGAAAAAATTTCCGCCCTGACGGCCGGTAATTGAGCGTATCCCGTCCTAAAGTTATAGAATAAGTAATATGATTAGTTTCTTTGTTTGTTTGGGACTACTGATCCTCTCTTATTTCACGTACGGTAAATATGTGGAACATGTTTTCGGCCCGACTACGGACCCAACGCCCGCCGTCCGCTTTGCCAACGGCGTAGATTATGTGCCGATGCCCTTGTGGCGTATAGTCCTTGTACAGCTGTTAAATATCGCCGGGCTTGGGCCGGTATTCGGCGCGATTGCGGGTGCGTTATGGGGGCCTTGTGTATTTTTGTGGATTACGCTGGGAACTATTTTTGCCGGAGCCGTGCATGATTTTGCATGCGGGTTTTTATCTATCCGCAACGACGGCAAATCCGTTTCCGAAATTACAGGCATTTACTTGGGACCGCGTATTCATATGTTCATGCGCATTTTCAGCGTGATTTTGCTTGTCATGGTGGGCACGGTGTTTGCGGTGGGGCCCGCTAACTTGCTGGTATTTTTATTCAAAGGCCACGCGGCGCAAAGCAGTTTGCTCACCAATATGTATTTTTGGCTCGCGCTCATTTTCCTATATTATTTCTTTGCTACGTTTCTTCCGGTGGATAAAATTATCGGGCGCATTTATCCGCTGTTCGGTATTTGTTTGATCGTAATGGCGCTGGGTGTAACGGGGGGGATGTTTGCACAAGGATACCAAATCCCCGAGATTACACTGCACAACTTACACCCCACGCATTTGCCCATTTGGCCGCTTATGTTTGTGACGGTGGCGTGCGGGGCTATATCGGGCTTTCATGCCACACAATCGCCGCTAATGGCGCGGTGCGTAACAAACGAATACCAAGCGCGCAAAGTCTTTTACGGAGCCATGGTGTTGGAAGGCGTTATTGCGCTCATCTGGGCGGCGGCGGGTTGTGCCGTATATGAGCGTACCGGCGGTCTAATGACAGGTTTACAAGAAATGCTGCAACATAGCGGACAAGCCGGCGTAGTGTACGATATTTGTTTAAAAACAATCGGACCGTTGAAATGGGGGACGATCTCTTTTGGACTGTTGTTTGTAATGATTGGCGTAATTGCTTGCCCAATTACGTCGGGCGATACGGCGTTTCGCGCGTCGCGCTTGGTGCTGGCCGATTGGTTTAAAATAGACCAAAAGCCCTTCTTAAAACGCTTTTATTTAAGTGCGCCGCTACTGCTGGCCGGCGTGATTATCAGCCAATTACCCTACGACATTATATGGCGTTATTTCAGTTGGTCTAACCAGACGCTGGCCATGATTGTATTATGGGCCGCTACGTTTTACTTATACGGAAAAAAACGCAATTACTTTATCGCGCTAATCCCTGCTATGTTTATGACGACGGTCAGCGTGACCTACTTCTTGATCGCGCCGGAATGCTTGCACTTACCCGCTGCAGTTGCGTGGCCGCTAGGTTTTGCGCTGATGGCGGTAATATCATCTTACATGATACTGAAAATGAAAAAGGGGGAATAGTTATGAGAAAAGGGAAATTGGAAAAAGCATTTACGTATTTTGAATCCGGCTCGGTGCTGCTGGTAACCTCGCACGACCGCCAAAAAGATAATGTGATGACGATATCGTGGCAAATGGTGCTTGATTTTACGCCGAGAATTGCTATTTGCACGGGCTCTTGGAACGATTCTTTTGACGCTATTATTCGCACCAAACAGTGCACGTTGTGCGTGCCCACGGTAGACATGTTGGATAAGGCGGTGGGCATTGGCACGGTGCACGCTAGCGAATGTGATAAGTTTAAACACTTCCGTCTTAAAAAACAAAAACCCGCCAAAGTAAAAGCCCCGCTGCTTGCGGACTGTTTAGCCGCATTAGAGTGTAAAGTAGTAGATTATGTAGAAAAGCACGGGATCCTCGTTTTAGACGGTGTGCAACTGTGGGAAAACACGCGTAAAAAAGAGCACCGCGTGCTCCACGCCAATGGAGACGGCACTTTCTTTGCCGACGGAAAATTTTATAACCGCCGCAAAGAAATGAAGTCCCGCTTGCCCGAGGGCGTAAAACGGTTTTAAGAACGGGCTTTACTAACCACGCTGTCAGTTTTCAACGCTTTTAGGTCTGAGCGGAATTCAATGATGAGTACGATCTGCCAAAACAGGAATATAAGCGTTACGATATCGTCACACATACGATTCTGAACAATGCCAGTAAGGGCAAAAAGATATCCTTGCTCCGTTGTCACAAAAAGCATGGCTGTTTCCCACGCAAACATAGAGAATCGTTTATCTATAATCGGAATCAAGTGATTATTTTCATCATAAACGATACGACGAACGCGTTTGATTTTGTATGAAAAACGTTTCACGATAAATACAAAAGCACAAATAAACAGTTGCAATAAAACATTTACCCAAATCCATTGTTTCTCGCAAATGTTATTGGGTACGCCGGAAAAATCATAATCGTATTGGATCATATCCGGAATAGAATCCCAACACACGCAGTAAATTACAACTTCCGTGATGAGAACAAAAAAAGTTAAGACAATAGACAACTCGGTTCTAAACCGAATTCCTTTTGACGTATTCCCGGATATAAGCAGTTTTATGAATTGTATAAATGAGGACATATTTGCTCCTGTCTAGTAAAACATGCACACATACTATTTTAGAAAAAATTAAAAAATAAAGACATACGCCGGCCCCCTATTTGTTTAGGGGGCCTTTTATTGCGCAACGTGTTTTCCTTTGAATTAGTGTTGAAGTTGCTGACGGGCAACAGGGTTGTCTACGCAATACACCGTAAACGTTCTTGTATAATAAACGCCCATAGTCAAAGCGACCAGGGTTTCATCAATCAAATCATTATTTGTTGTCAACTTCACAATTTTTCCATTTGGGCAAATTTTGGAAAAATCATGAATATGTTTCCGGCCCATACCCCAGAAGAAAAAATGGTCTCTTTCGGAATACTTTTGAACATTGGAATAACTGTTCGCCTTTTTATCTATAATAAACTGTGAATTGGTGCAACCACACAAAACGCCTGCACATAAAACAGCACATAAAATAAATAATTTTTGTTTTTTCATAGGATAGTTTCTTCCTCGATTAAAATATCAATGGTTTGAGTTTACTTCTAATTTTTATTGTACAAAATAAAAGGGAGAATTACACTGGCAACTTGCGTAGCATATTACAAAAAAATTGCCAGCGCCCGCCAAATTATGCTAAATTTTACGAATAATCCTATTTGTAAGAATAAAAATTTAACATGATTACCTCTCTTGAAAACGTATTATATCCCTTTGTTGTTAAGTTCAATGAATATTTATCCAACTATATATTGGTGTTTTTACTCGTTGGAGTGGGCCTTTGGTACACCCTAAAAACCCGGTTTGTGCAAATCCGTTGTTTTAAAGAAGGATTGTGCAACTCGTTTGGCGGCCTTAGTTTATTTGGTGAAAAGAACAAAAACAGCATCAGTCCTTTCCAAGCATTTACCACAGCCATAGCGGCACAAGTCGGCACCGGAAACATCGTCGGTGCATCTGCGGCTATTTTGGTGGGAGGCCCGGGAGCCGTATTTTGGATGTGGGTAATCGCTTTCTTTGGTATGGCCACCATCTATGCGGAAGCCACACTGGCTGTAAAAACAAGAATAGTCGAAGAAAACGGAAATATAAAAGGCGGACCTGTCTATTACATCACCACCGCATTTCAAGGCAAACTGGGTAAGTGGCTGGCCGCCTTCTTTGCCGTAGCCATCATTCTGGCACTTGGCTTTATGGGATGCATGGTGCAATCCAATTCCATCAGTTACACCATGCAAACGGCTTTTTCAGTTCAACCTTGGATCGTCGGGGTTATATTAGTCATTTTATCCGGAATTATTCTGGTAGGCGGAGTAGACAGACTTGCCTCCGTAACCGAAAAATTGACCCCCGTTATGGCCATCATCTTTTTAGTCGGCGCGTTTTTCGTTTTAATCGTAAGGCATAATTATATCTTCGAAACATTTAGAATGATTTTTACGTACGCCTTTGAACCGCAGGCTATCATAGGTGGGGGTTTTTGGTACGCTATCAAAACGGTTGTCAGTCAAGGGGCTAAAAGAGGGTTGTTTTCTAACGAGGCAGGCATGGGATCTACACCGCATATTCACGCCTTGGCCCGCGTTCAAACTCCTCACGAAGAAGGTACGATTGCTATGATGGGGGTTTTTGTAGATACGTTTGTTATTTTAACTTTAAATGCGCTGGTAATTATTTCAACCCTCTACACTTCCGATGGGATATTAGCCCACGGTTACACCGGGTCTGTTACGGATGTATTGAATAAAACCAATCTGGTACAAAATGCTTTCGGCGGTATTATGGGGACGAATGCCGGAGCGATATTTGTGGCAATTTGTCTTTGCTTTTTTGCATTTTCTTCTATTCTTTGTTGGAATTTTTTCGGCAAGATAAACGTTCTCTATTTGTTTAGAAGAAGAAATACTAAAAAAGCCATTTTGGTGTACACCTTAATCTCGCTCTGTTTCGTCATGCTCGGTTCACTGGTCTCCAGTGATTTTGTTTGGGAACTGACCGATATGTTTAATAACCTCATGGTGATCCCGAACGTGCTTGCCTTATTTGCTTTGACCCATATGGTAATCGGTAAGGCTAAATAAACTCTCTACGTCCATTGAAAAATCCTCACCTACAAGACAACTTCCGGATAATCATTTTTTCTCTATAGATTGACGGGAAATATGATATAATATATAGGTAAATTTTAAGTAGAGATTTTAATTTGTAACAAAATATGAAGCGGGATTTTCAAAAAAACATAAAAAAAATTAAAAAAATCATCGTCGTAATAACTATACTACAATTCTCCTGTCTTTCCGGTGTAAATAGCCTGTGGGGGGCGGAATATGCTTCGCTTTTGGACGCAATAAAAGCAACAGATACGCCGAGAACATACACGCTTGATGCCAACGAAACATCCTCAACTGTCTTGGGAGATATTGGGGGAACGAATTCTGTTCTCACTATCGATGGTGGAACCGGACACTATGGAATACATAATACTTCAACAGCCAACGAAGTAAGAATTTTTGTAGACAATCCCCAAACTCTTAACTTGCAAAATCTCGGCACTTATACTACAACCACCTCAAGTTCTATCGTCGATGGGATGGATATTATTACCAGCGTTGCGGTAGGAAATTCCGTGGACAATTTTGGCAAAACAACTGACAGAGCCGGATTTATCAGATCAGCGGGGACTACATCCGTTACTGATTCTGTCTTTTTTAATAACCGCGGTCAATACGGCGTATTACAAAACAGAGAAGAAGGGACCATGTCTATCACCGGTTCTGTTTTTGTCGCGAACAATTCGCCGCAAGGTACAGTTCATAACGATAGCACAAATAAAATAACTCAAATATTAAATTCTATATTTTATAATAATATAGCCACCGCTCCGGCTTCCGGCTCAGTCGAAGTGAAGAATCGCGGTGGCAGTGCTATTTATAATAAAATCACCACAACGATAGACCTTATTTCCGGTACCCAGTTCGTCGGTAACAGCACAATTTCTACGGCCGCTAATCAGCAAACCGGAACTATCTATAACGGCGGTACCATCGGCACTATATTAAATTCTATATTCTATAACAACAGTAACCAAAGCGGATCTGTCTTACATAACATAAGCGATAGCACTGTAAACACGATTTCAGGTTCAACCTTTGTCCAAAATACTACCGATACGTCCGGTGCGGCCATCATCAATGCAAGCGGTTCAAGCATAGGGGCAATAACAGATTCCCTTTTTACTGCTAATACAGCCACAGGTAACGGCGGGGCTATTTATAACGAGGGTACGATTACAGATTTTGCAGGTACTTATACCGCTAACAGCGCTACGGGTAACGGCGGTGCCTTATATAATAACGGCGTAATCACCAATGCCATTAGTGCGACGTTCGGCGGTGATAATGCAGCCGACGGTAACGTTGCCGATTTAGGTGGTGCTATTTATAACGCCGCTGGGCAAACCGTATCCATAGATTCCGCTTCCATATTTAAGAACAACACGGCTACAACCAACGGCGGTGCTATTTATAACGCCGGAACGATTGCCGATTTAGCAGGTACTTATGCTGCTAACGGGGCTACAACCGACGGCGGTGCTATTCATAACGTGGGTACAATTACGGATTTCACCGGTACTTACACCGCTAACATCGCTCTGGGAAACGGGGGGGCCTTATATAATAACGGTACAATCACCAATGCCATCAATGCCACCTTTGGCGGAGACAATGCGGCCGATGGTAACAGTGCCGATTTCGGGGGTGCTATTTATAACGCAGTGGGGCAAACCGTGTCCATAGACGCCGCTTCCATATTTAAGAACAACAGCGCCACAACTGCCGGTGGTGCAATTTATAACGCCGGAACGATTGCTGATTTGGCGGGTACGTATGCTTCTAACGACGCTACGGGTGACGGCGGTGCAATAAGCAATGTCGGAACAATTACCACGTTCGCAGGTACTTACAGTGCTAACAGCGCTGCGGGCAACGGCGGTGCCTTATACAATAACGGCACAATCACCAATGCTATTAGTGCTACCTTCGGCGGAGACAATGCGGCCGACGGTAATATCGCCGATTACGGGGGGGCTATTTATAACGCAGCGGGGCAAACCGTGTCCATAGACTCCGCTTCAATATTTAAAAATAATGGTGCAACAACTGACGGCGGTGCTATTTATAACGCCGGAACGATTACAGATTTAGCAGGCACATATACTTCCAATAGCGCTGCGGGCAACGGCGGTGCGATAAACAACGTCGGCACGATTACCGCATTGGCGGGTACGTATACTTCTAACAATGCGGCAAACGGCGGCGCAGTCTATAATACCGGAACAATCAGTAATTTATCAGGCACTTATACCTCTAATAGTGCTACAACCGCCGGCGGTGCTATTTATAACACCGGAACAGTAACCATTACCTCATCCAATGGCGCAGACACCGTATTTAGCGGCAACCAAGCCAATAGCGTTTCAAATGCATTGTACAACAGCGGAACCGTTAATATGAACGCCGGGGCCAATAGTTCCATCACGTTTGACGATAAAATCACTGGTTCAAACGGTACGATTGTGTTGGGTGGTGCGGGCATTGTAGAGTTTAATGATACGGTGACCGGCAATAGCGTGGCGTTAAATTCGGGCACGTTAAAACTGGGTGCGACCAATAGTATAGAAGACGTGACGAATTTTACGGCTAGCGGCGGACTGTTAGATTTACGTAATAGCGCGACAGGAAATTATCAATTGGGGCAAAGCACGACTATAAACGGTACGGTAGATTTGGCGATAGATGTCAATTTAGCGGGTGCAACCCCGGTAGCGGATGTGATCAGCGCAAAGAATGCCGGAGCCGTTAGCGGAACAGGTAGTTTTGTGTTTTCATCGGCGAATATCAACCTGCTAAATGATGCCGATACCCAGATACCGTTGTGGGTCCAAGTAACCGATGAATATTTACGCAATAATGCAGGTTTAGGTTCCAATGCAAATATAACGATAACGGGCACGGAAAGTTATCTTGTTACCTATGAAACTTCCCACGAGAGTGTAAATGCGGGTTTCTTGAAATTTGAATATAGCACTTTGGCAAATGCCATTGCATCTACGGTAACAGAAAAAGCATATACGCTGGGTAATAATGCGGCGTTGGCAAGCACTCCTGCATTAGGCGGTACCAGTTTAACCGTAAACGGAAACACGGCGGGATATTCTGTCACCGGCGATACAGGTGCAGGAATCGCGGTCGGAAGCGGCCAAACCTTGTCATTAAACGACATAGGGGTAGATAGTTCCGGCAATGTAACCGGAGCCGGCTTGAATAATTTTTCTACTGCCCTAACCAATGCCGCTGGCGGAACAATCAATTTGTATAACACAAAATTAAGCGGTAATACTACCGATATTGATAACGATGGTATTGTGAATATGTCCGGTACGGTTATATTGGATAATGCCCAAGGAACAGGTACCGTAAATATCACGAAAGATACCGGCGGCAATGCGTCTTCAGTAACGGTAAACAATAGTTTAGAACAAAATAATATTACGGTAGCAAGCGAAAATACTTTAACGAACAATAATGCCACTATCACCGCAAATACGAACTTAACTAACGCGGGAACTATAACGGGCACCGGAACAAGTTCCCTTGTAATCAATGGAAATTCCAGCAACAGCGGAACGATTACGCAAGGGACATTGGCAACCGCCGCAAGCACTACATTAACAAATACTGGAACCGTAACTGTAAATAGTGCGTTGAATAATAATGGATCTATCATCGGAGATGCGGGCACGTTAAATATCAATGCCACAACGAGCAACGCCGGAACAATTTCGCAAGGAACGTTGGCAACTGCCGCAAGCACCACATTAACAAATACGGGTGATATCACGGTCAAGACCACGCTCACCAATAACGGCACCCTTGATAATAGCAACACGTTGACGTTAGCCGGTACCGGTATGACGAATGCCGGCACCATCAGCAATACCGCCGGAACGACCAACATCACCGGCACCTTAACCAATAGCGGCACCATTTCTCAAAAAGAAGTAAACGTATCCGCCGGCGGCGCATTGACATCTAATGCAAGTGCGGTCACAGCGACGGACGGCATTACAAACAACGGTACCTTGAATTTAACCGGCGGTAATATCACCAGCCAAATATTAAGCGGCGGAACGACTAATATTACCGGAACAGTAACCAATACTGCCAATTATTCAATTGCCAACGCTGTTGACGTAAAAAACGGGGCTAAATTAACCACCCAGGCCGGTGCTCTGGCAAACACCACCAACAACGACGGTACATTAGAATTGACTGGCGGCATCCTTACAACGAATATTTCGGGCTCCGGTTCGTTAGCCGTTACAAACAGTATTCAAAATTCAGCCACTATAGCACAAAATTCCGTAACCGTTGATAACGGGCAAACTCTCACCAATAACGGTGGGGCCACTATCACCACTACGGATACGACACCCGGTGCGGGATTCCAAAATAACGGAACCGTAGTAAACAACGGTTCGATTACCGTTGCGGGCGGCGGCAATACCGGTTCCATTACGGGAAGCGGAAACTTTACCAATAGCGGCGATTTTACCAATAGCAATATTATCAACCAAAATACTATCACCAATACCGGTACCATCACTACCAATTCGGAGAATTTAGTGGCGACAAGCGGCATTGCTAATAACGGTACCTTGGTATATAATACCGGCAGTCAAACCGTCAGTGATATTACGGGGGATGGCAGCGCCGGTTCCCACGTTGAATTAAGAGTCAATGCACCGTTTACCATTGATAATACGATCTCGAACACATATGTCGACCTGTATAATTCGACCTTGAGATTTGGTAGTAATGGTGATATTTCGGGCGCTACTGCGTTCAATGTCAACGGTGGCGGAATGGATTTGATTGACGGCAATATTACTTCCACCAACCTCGGTACAGTCAACTTAAATGCCCAATCTAATCTCGGTATCGATTTAGATTTGAGTACCTTAACATCTGATACTTTCACTGCGGTTGTGAATAATAGTGGCGGTATATTCAATGTGAGTCAAGTCAATGTGTTTGGCACTACTACCCAAGATAACATTAACATCCATTTGGGTGATATGACGCAATTAGGGCAGGCCAATGTGACCTCTGAAACTTTCGAATTACCGTCTATTATGACTCCTATCCGCAGAATTAACGGACGCATAGCAAACGGATGGTTAACTTACTCGGGAGGTTCGGGCACGGATGTGTCTGACTTCAATCCGGCCGTGTTGGCTACGCCGGTGATTGCGCAGGCCGGTATGCAGACAATCATGGCTAATACTTTCCAACGTGCTTACGAGCATGCGGATTGGTACACCAAATTCCCTGCGGACGAAAGATTCTCCCTAGCCAATGAAAACTCTACAACAGATTATGTTGCGAAGAGGGGGAACTATGATAAGTTGAGTCTGAGCGGCCAAGATAAGGACAAATTGGCTATATGGCTCACCTCGTATGCTACTTTTGAAGATGTTCCGCTGCGACAGGGCCCGAAGGCAGATGTCAACTCGTATGGCTCCTTGGTGGGGATTGACTCCCATTTCCAAGATTGGGGCCGCGATTGGTACGGGGTTACTACCGGGTACATCGGATATAACGGCGCCAAGACCGACTATCCGGAGGTTAATTCCTCTATGGATGGTGGGCTGTTCGGCTTAACTCAAACTTTCTACAAAGATAATTTCTGGACCGGCGTTACCGCCAATGTGGGGGCCAGTTTCGTAGATACTCGCACGATGTACGGACGTGAAAATTCCACCTTATTCGCAACCGGGTTAGGTTCTCAAACCGGTTATAACATTGAATTGGGTAACGGCAATTTCATCCTTCAGCCCATTTGGTTGATGAACTACAGTATGATTAAGACGTTTGATTATACGAATGCGGCCGGGGTAAAAATTGCTCCTAAACCGTTACATACGGTCCAATTGAATCCGACCTTGAGATTGATTGGAAATGTAAAGGGCTGGCAGCCCTATGCCTCCGTCGGCATGGTTTGGAACTTAATGAATAAAACCTCTGTCACAGCCAATTCAATAGAATTACCTGAAATGAGCATTAAACCGTATATGCGGTATGATGTGGGGGTACAAAAAGCATTTAGCGACCGGTTTACTGGATTTATACAGGCCATGGGCTACAATGGCGGCAGAAACGGTATAGATGTCGTCGGCGGTATCCGCTGGGCTTTCGGTAAAGGCGATCAAACTGCTGCGACGGTTGTTAAGAAGGATAATGGTGTCGCAACTGCTACCGTGCGCGAAAATATTCAAGAATCTCACGCCGAAGAACCGGTTGTGACTGTAGTGGCTGTAGATGAAACTGATAAGAAACAACAAGAAGAAGATGTCCAAGTGAAAGAAACCGTTGCCAATGTACGGGAAATCGCTAAGAAACAGCAAGATGCCAAAGAACCCGTTGTAAAAGAGGACATCCACGAGGACCGGCAGGATACTAAGGTCGAAAAGCCGGTTGAAAAGCCCCAAGACCTCAATAAAGAACAGCAAATCGTTCGGATGGAAGAACCTACTACGGAAACGCAAAGTAATAATGGCTTGACGATGTTACTGATTGCGTGTGGAATCGTTTTATTCTTCCTCCTGCTCATACAACAAAGAAAGGGAAAGTAAAATAACCGCAACGAATAAACGATTACAGTATAAATTTGGGCACTATACGTATTAGCATATAGAACCGGATACGTTATAGTGCCCAATGTATTTGGCGTTGTCAGTTGGATTTGGATATAATATATATAAGTTTTATAGGCCTATTAACGAGGTGCCAACATCATGAAAATAAATAAAAATATAGTTCTGTTATTTACCTTTTTGACTTTTTTGCTAGTTGCTTGTTCCGATAAGGCAAATATCGCTGCGATCGTAAACGGGACAAAAATAACCAAGAAAACATACGAAGCCACTTTAGGTAACTTGATATTACAACAAAAACAAAATAATCCTAACTTCGTTGACAACGAGCAGACCCGTTTGTTACTGGGGAAAATGGCCTTAGAACAACTCATTACAAACGAAGTGTTATTCCAAGAGTCTCAAAAGGCAAAGATCACAGTGAACGAGGAGGCAGTAGACCAAAATATAAATAATCTTAAACAAATCCTTGCCGTCGATGAAAACGGAAAGGTCCTTACAGATAAAAAACAAATAAAGGATAAATTTAATAAAAAATTGAAAACGGACGGAGTAACGTTAAAACAATTAAGAAAAAACATACGCAAAGAGTTAAGTGTAAAACTTTTCTTAAAAGATTTGTCAGATAAACAGAAAATAGAATTAAGTGAAGACATCTTAGAGAAATTTTATGACGGGACAATGGCAGTCGCACGTAAGAATCAAAATAAAATCAAGTCTTTATCAACAGAAGATTTGGCATTAATCACCCCTTTTGCCTCGGAAGTGAAAAAAATTACGGCTGAACGTGTTTCTATTTCAACTATATTTTTAGCAACCCCTGAAACAATGGATAGCACAGAGATTGCGAATAAAAAAGAGTTAGCCAATAAAATTGTACAGGAATTAAGAAATCGTAAGATCGTTTTTATACAAGCCATACAAATGTATTCCGACGATAAAAGTGCCTTACAAACAAACGGGGAGCAACTGATAATCCGCGGAACATTGCCAAGAGATTTAGATAAAAAAATATTTGAAGCGCGTTTAGGCAGAGTGATTGGCCCCATTACTAAGCCGGAAGGGATCTATATCCTACGCGTGAATGAAAAACGAGCCGCCACGCCTTTAACCTACGGGCAACTCCGTTCTGATATAATTAACTATCTCATATCGGTAGCGTTACAACAAAAAGTGCAACAACAAGTAAAAGAGTTGGTGCAAAAATCTAACGTAAAAATCCTTTTACCGGAATACAAGGTAAACGCCCCGGCGGCCTCAAATTAGAATCTTTTGTGGGGGGGAGTGGGCCTTTTTCCTCCATAGAAAGGGCTCTTTAAAAGTGCGCCAAACAGCAGGCTCGTATGGCCAAACGCTGTGTTCACAGGCTGTTATTCTTATACAAAAAGTAATGAAAATGCTTAAATTTTAAGGATTTTTTATATTGTGGAGCTGAGTATTTGGGCAGAAAAGTGCCTTGCAAAACGCGGGATATTAGAAAGTGTTATAATTAATTACAAGTATTATACAATAACATCAAAAAGGATCCTACAATGAATAACGAATTTTACTCATGGGGTGATGGAGATCTTTTTTTGGGAAAATTTCCACCAGAATTTGGACTCTATGTTTTGGGAGCTTATGTACTTGTGGTATTCGTAATTTTTGTATTTATGGATATCTTTTCCAAAAAAAGACGAAGGCAATTTTTTCATCGTTATTTTAGTCTTGTGCTCTGCGGCTTTTGGGGATTCTTATATCCAGTTATTCATGGAGAATTGCCATTTTGGTGCGTAGGATTATTATGTGCGGCCATAATATGGTTGGCCCGTTATTTATGGGTAGTTGATGAGCGTAGGCACAAAAAAAATGAAGAATTAATGGTCAGCCCGAATTGGAAGATATGTTCCCGTTTTTGGATCGGAAAGAATTTGAAGGGAACAAATGGTAACGCTCTTTATAATTTGCTACAATAGGAAATAAGAATGGCCGTAGGCAAAAAGGATCTAAGAGAATAAAATGACGATTTATGTTTTTGATATGGATGGCACATTAACCCCTCCGAGGTTACCGATGACGGCGCCTTTCGCGGCGGAGTTTGTACCGTGGCAGAAATTCCACCGTTGTTTTATTGCCACCGGGTCGGATTATCCTAAAGTGACTGAACAGCTTCCTGCGGAGGTAATAAATGCTTTTACGGGGATCTATTGCTCTATGGGTAACCTGTTAAAAGCCCAAAATCAAATTATCTATGAAAACACTTTTGAACCTGAACCAGCACTCCTCGAAAAATTGGAATTTTATCGCACTCATACCCAATATCCGGGGCCGCTCTTCCCTAACTACATCGAGAAGCGCACCGGCATGGTTAATTTCTCTGTTTTGGGCCGCAACTGTCCCTACGCCGAGCGGGAAAAATACGCCGCTTGGGATAAAACAGTCCATGAGCGTTTAACTCTGAAAGAGGAACTTTCCCATTTATTTCCTCAATATGATATAGTAGTAGGTGGGTCTATATCGATGGATATTACCCCTAAAGGGCGCGGCAAAGAGCAAATTGCCCATCATTTACGTCAAACGTATCCACAAGATAAAATTATCTTCTTCGGCGATAGAACGTATCCTGGGGGGAACGATTATGAATTAGCTTGTGCATTGCGTAATTTACCTAATACGCAGATTATCCAAGTAAACGGTCCGCAAGACGTATTAAACTTTTTGCAACAAGGAGAAAATTAAATGGCTACGTATTACATTGTTTCCGGCGGATTTGACCCTATTCACGAGGGGCACATCGCTATGATTAAAGCGGCCAAAGCCAAAAGCGATGGCGTCATTTTGCTGCTTAATTCCGATGAATGGCTGATTCGTAAAAAAGGCAAAAATTTTATGAGCTTTGATTCTCGCCGCATTATTTGTGAAAACATCAAAGGTGTTACCTGCGTTCTTGGGTTTAACGATGCCGATAACAGTGCTTGCGACGGTATTGCCAAAGCCCGTGTGATGTTTCCCAATGACAGATTGGTGTTTGCCAACGGAGGAGACCGCACGAAAGAGAATATCCCTGAATTGGCCGCGTGCGAACGCTGCCATGTGGATGTGGAATTTGGCGTAGGTGGAGAAAATAAAGCCAATTCTTCGTCTTGGATTTTGAACCGCTGGGAAGGAAAATAGACTATGGCCAATGCGTATTCTACCGGAGAGAAAGAAACCCGCGGTTGGGGTGATTTTGAAGTGCTCCATACCGGGAATACGCACACATGTAAGGTGCTGTGCGTCAAACCGCATTGCTGTTTATCTTTACAGGCGCACCAATACCGAGCAGAGCATTGGATTGTCGTGAGGGGAACAGCCACCGTGCAACTTGATGAAGAAGTGTTCGAAGTCCCCGTACATAAACATATTTTTATCAATAAAAAACAAATCCATTGCTTGGCCAATAACACTGAAAAAGATTTAGTACTGATAGAAGTACAAACTGGGGATGTGTTGGATGAAACCGATATTACCCGTTATACACAGACCAAAAATTTAATTCGCAAAACACGCGAAAAATGTTTACAGGGAGTGAAGTAAGTGTTCAATATGCTATCAAAAGTTACTATCATTACGGTGGTGCGCAATTTGATTGATGCTGGCCGAAAAGATACATTTTTGCAAATGTTGCAAAGTGTGCGCCAGCAAGACTATTCTGCTATTGAACATTTGGTGATAGATGGCGCGTCTACCGATGGAACCGTAGAATTACTTCAACAGGAGGGAGTGTCTTTTATTTCTGAACCGGATAATGGGATTCATCCAGCTTCCAATAAAGGGATTGCGCGCGCCCAAGGGAAATATATTGCTTTTTTAAATTCTGATGATTTTTACGAAAGTTCTCAAGTAGTTTCTCAGGCAGTGGAAGCTTTGGAACACAGTGGGGCTGATTTTACATATGCTCCGATGTTTGTTTTAGAAAGAAATGGTTGCAGGACTCTTCGCAAACCACACTGGAAAGCTTGTTTTTGTACCTATCCGATAGCCACCCCTACGATGTTTATGTCTAAAAAAATGCTAGAGGATTTGGGTGGATTTGATGAATCATACAAAATAGCTGCTGATTATGATTTGATTATGCGGGCTTTATTGCGTGGTTACCGCCCTGTGTCAGTTTCTGAACCCGGGGTTGTTTTTCGTATGGGGGGAATTTCTGATACCGAAGGATCGCAATTACGTAAAGAAGAGATTCGTGTCATAGAAAGCAATTTTGGCCTTTCACACAAACAAGCTATACGAGCTAGAGATTTTCAGTGTATGCCGCAAGATACGCTCAAACAATTGCTTCACCGGACGCGTGATTTTCCGGCGACCAAGGAATTATTGCGCCGGAATTTGTTTTTTAATTTTAAGTTTATATTACGTCAGTTGATTACCATACGTTTAACACCGGGGAGACGCTGCTTTCGGTTGTTGGGTATAACTTTTTATAATCAGGAGAACTTATGAAAAAAGCACTTATTACAGGTATTACCGGACAAGACGGCTCGTATTTGGCCGAATTTCTGCTTGAAAAAGGATATGAGGTACATGGCCTAAAACGTCGGGCTTCTTCCTTTAATACTAGCCGTATTGAACATTTGCTAGACAATCCGCATATCAAACTTCACGACAGCGATATGAGCGATTCAACGAGTCTTATTCGTCTTCTTAAAGAAATTGAACCGGATGAAATTTACAACTTAGCCGCACAAAGTCATGTGAAAGTATCGTGGGACTGCCCGGAATTTACAGCACAGACGGACGCTATCGGTACGTTACGTTTATTAGAAGCTATCCGCATCAATAAACTGGAAAAGAAAACGAAATTTTACCAAGCTTCTACGTCGGAATTGTTTGGCTTGGTGCAAGAACCCGTCCAATCCGAAAAAACACCCTTCTATCCGCGTTCTCCTTACGGCGTAGCTAAGCTGTATGCGTATTGGATTGTGGTTAACTACCGCGAAAGTTTTGGGATGTTTGCCTGCAATGGAATTTTGTTTAACCACGAAAGCCCGCGCCGCGGGGAAACTTTTGTTACCCGTAAGATTACTATGGCGGCTTCTCGTATTTCGCTGGGGATGCAAGATAAGCTGTATTTGGGCAACTTAAACTCCAAACGCGATTGGGGGCATGCCAAAGATTATGTAGAAGGAATGTGGCGTATTTTACAACACGATACTGCCGAAGATTTTGTGCTTGCTACTGGGAAAACTACGTCCATCCGCGATTTCGTAACGATGACATTTAAGGAGCTGGGGATTGAGTTGGAATGGAAAGGCACAGGCGTTGATGAAAAAGGGATTGATAAGAAAACGGGAAAGGTTTTAGTTGCCGTGGATCCGCAATTCTTCCGCCCGGCCGAAGTAGATCTTTTGCTAGGTAATCCGGCCAAAGCCCAAGCTAAATTGGGATGGAAACCGACGTATGATTTAGCGGCCCTTTGCAAAGAAATGGTTGCGTATGACCTGGATTTAGCCAAACGGGAAAAATTGTTGAATGATAACGGTTTTAAGACGGTTACTCCGCGTAATGTGTAATTATGGAGAAGAATAGCAAAATCTATGTAGCTGGCCATACCGGGCTTGTGGGCTCTGCCATTTATCGTGAATTGCAACGGCAGGGCTACACGCGTTTGGTGGTTCGCACACATGCGGAACTTGATTTAACCAATCAGACGGCCGTAGATACATTTTTTGATCAAGAAAAACCGGAGTATGTCTTCTTGGCGGCAGCGCGGGTGGGGGGAATTGTAGGTAATAGCACCTATCCTGCAGAGTTTATTTACACAAACTTAATGATTGGCACAAACATCGTTCAGGCCAGTTACAAACACGGTGTAAAAAAATTACTCAATTTGGCTTCTTCTTGTATCTATCCCAAAGAAGCTCTCCAACCGATGAAAGAGGAGTATTTGCTTGCGGGAGACTTGGAGAAAACGTCAGAAGCGTATTCTATCGCAAAAATTGCCACACTCAAGTTATGCCATTATTACAACAAGCAGTACGGTACGCAATTTTTAACGGTTATGCCACCCAATCAATACGGCATTGGCGATAATTTTAATATGCAAACGGCGCATTTCTTGCCGATGATTATCCGCCGGTTTGAGCTATCTAAATTATTGCAACAGCAAGATTTTGAGGCCATCCGCCGCAACTTAAAAGCAGATAAGTTGGGTTGGGAAATAGATGAAAAAATTGATTTTTCCGATAACAAGTCTTTGGAAGAAGCTTGCCACCAAGTAGGCGCGTTTGCCGATCAAGTAACGGCGTGGGGCGATGGGAGTGTATACCGAGAGCTTATGAACTCCGACGATTTAGCCGCGATTTGCGTGAATGTTATTAACCACTATACAGCTGCTCAGCTAGGCGAGTTTGTGAATGTAGGAGCCGGGGGAGATATTCAAATGCGGGATTTGCTGGAATTGGTTAAACAAATAGTGGGTTTTGAAGGAAAAATTGCCTTTGACCCTACTAAACCAAACGGCGTAGCACGTAAATTATTGGATACCACCAAAATGCAATCGTTAGGGATTGCTCTTCCTGGTAAACTGGAAGACGGTATCCGCCGCTTTTACAGTTGGTATTTACAACGTATTCAATAGGAGAAAAGTATGTTGCCTGTTACAGAAATCAGAAAAGAAATCTTAGATATGGGCTACCGTTCTAAGGCGTCCCATTTGGGCTCCGCATTAAGTTTGGTGGAAATCCTCTATACACTTTATTTTAAGGTGGCTAATTACAGCAAAGATAATTATCAAGAGCCCACCCGTGATAAAATTGTACTTAGCAAAGGGCACGGCAGTGCAGCGTTGTATGCTGTATTACATAAGAAAGGGATTATCAGTGATGAAGCCATTAACCATTATTCCGTGAACGGCGGTATTTTGCCTTGCCATATTGATATGACAGCCGCTCCCGGTTTTGAAGCGTCTGCGGGTGCTCTGGGGCACGGTATTGGTATCGCAGTAGGTTTGGCAATGGCTAAAAAAATGGATGACTTGCCGGGCCATGTGTATACTATTATCGGCGATGGAGAAGCCCAAGAAGGTTCTGTTTGGGAAGCGGCAGAATTAGCTTCCACGCGCCATTTGGACAATTTTACCGTCATTGTGGATTTTAATGAAATTCAGGCCTCCGGCTTTAGCAACAAAATCATTGATCAACGCAACTTGTCGGAACGCTTCAAATCTTTCGGATTTACGGTTTATGATGTAGACGGACATAATATAGAAGAGTTGGAAAAAGTTCTCAAAATTCCATCCGATAAACCCAAAGCTATTGTTGCCCACACAATTAAGGGAAAGGGCGTCAAGTTTATGGAGGGAACAGTCCACTCTCACTACGTGCGTTTAAACGATGAATTGTATGCCCAAGCATTAGCTGAATTGGAGGATAAATAATTATGAGGATGGTATTTGCGCAAACCTTAACTGAGCTGGCCCGTACCGATAAAGATATTTGTTTAGTTACCCCCGATATGGGCTATAGCATTTTAGATTGTTTTGAAAAAGAATTCCCGGACCGATTTTTTAACGTAGGTATTGCCGAGCAAAATGCGGTTTCCGTCGCCGCCGGATTAGCTTTATCAGGAAAGAAACCCTATGTATATAGCATTATTCCTTTCGTTACGATGCGTTGTTTTGAACAAATTCGTGTGGATGTGGCCTATATGAACACCAACGTCAAGTTAGTCGGCGTAGGGGCCGGATTTGAATATGGTGCCGCCGGGTATACACACCAAGGTGTGGAAGATTTTTCCGTGATGCGCTGCCTGCCCAATATGATTGTTTGCGGGGCAGGAGATAACCGCGAAATGGAAGAAATAGTTAAACAAAGTACGCAAATAAAAACCCCGATGTATATGCGTATCGGTCGCCACAACAAAGGTATTTTCAATCATACGGACAACATTATCGTGGGCAAAGCATCGGTGCTCGAGGAAGGCGAAGATATTGCCCTAATCGGGGTAAGCAATATGATGCCAGACGTGATGGATTATGCTAAAAAGCTCAAGGCCCAAGGGCGCAAACCCTATATTATCAGTATGCATACGGTCAAACCTATTGACAAAGATTTAATTTTGTCCTTGGTGGATAAAGGCGTGGAAATTAACACCTTTGAAGAGCATACGATTATCGGAGGCCTCGGGTCGGCCGTGGCTGAAGTAATTGCCGAAAGCGGTAAAGCGGTTAAATTCAAGCGTTACGGTGTGCCCGATAAGTTCTCGCACTATGTCGGTAATCAATACTATATCAAAGAGAAATTTGGCTTAAATTTTGATAAATAAGGAGAGAGCGTATGTTCTTATACGAGTTTCTAAAAGAAGAATACGATCAAATCAACTTGGCATTTGATGTCAATGAATTAAAAAACAAGACAGTGCTCGTAACGGGAGCGAATGGCTTAATCGGTAGCAATTTAGTCAATGTGCTTTATTACTTGAGCCACAAACACGATTTAAACTTGCACCTTATTGCTCACTCTTTTTCCGAACCGGTAACGTGGTTACCGAAGGATAAAAATATAAAGTATTTATCATCGGATTTATCACAAGGGTTGAAGGAATTGTCTTTTGATGTGCTTATTCATACAGCAACGTACGGACAACCAAAGAAATTTATCCAAAACAAATTGGCTACCGTACAATTAAATACACAAACGCTCATTGGGTTATTACAAAACAGCCAAAAAAACCACGCCAAAGTGTTGTTCATTAGTTCGTCTGAAGTATACGGGCAAGTGCCGCTTGAAATTATGCCTGTAAAAGAAACGTATTTTGGTAACGTAGACACCCTTTCTCCGCGTGCGGTATATGCCGAATCCAAACGTATGGCTGAAACCATCTGCAATATCTTTGCCGAAGAAGGTTTGTGGGTAAAAATGGTACGTTTGGCTATTGGGTATGGCCCGGGCGTAAAATGGACGGATAGCCGCTTTATGAACGAATTTATCAAGCGCGCTCTTAACGATAAGGAACTCACCATGATGGACGCCGGGCGTGCGATACGATGTTTCTGCTTTATTTCCGACATTGTGGAAATGATGCTCAACACGCTGTTTGCTTCCAAAGAGATGTTATACAACTTGGCCGGTGTAGACAATAAAACCATCCGTCAAGTGGCTGAAATGATTACGCAAGACCTGCAAGTGCCATTGCATTTACCAAAAGAGGAAGAAAAGATCGGTGGCACGCCGTCCCAACTGGCATTGGATAACAGCAAGTACTGCCAAGAATTTAAGAAGGACAAATTTATCCCGTTTGAGACGGGGCTTAAGAAAACAATTGAATGGATTAAAATCTTGAAACAAGAAGAGGTTGCAAAATGAAATACGAATTAGCTAGTTCCTCTTGGGACCAAAAAGAAATAGACGCCATCCACAATGTGATCCGGCGTGATAACTACACTCTGGGGCCATCGGTGCGGCAGTTTGAAGAAGATTTTGCTAAATATACGCATCATAAATATTGTGTGATGGTCAATTCCGGTTCTTCCGCAAATTTGGTTGCTATCGCCGCCATGTTTTACAAAAAAGACAATCCGCTTAAACGTGGGGATGAAGTCATTGTGCCGGCAGTTTCTTGGGCGACAACGTACTATCCCCTATACCAATATGGCTTAAAATTAAAATTTATTGATGTGGATAAACATACGTTAAATTTTGATCTTAATGAACTTCAAAAAGCCATTACGGATAAAACCCGTTTGATTTTTGCGGTCAATTTGTTGGGTAATCCGAACGATTACGATGCTATCAACGCCATGATTAAAGGCAAAAACATTTATTTGTTAGAAGATAACTGCGAATCGTTGGGCGGGGTCTACAAAGGTAAACCGCTTGGTTCTATCGGGTTGATGGGCACGTATTCCACTTTCTTCTCGCACCACATGGCTACCATGGAAGGCGGTTTAGTGGGTACCGATGATGAAGAGTTATATCATATTCTCTTGGCGTTGCGTTCGCACGGTTGGACGCGTCACTTGCCTAAAGAAAATAAACTCTGTGTTAAGACGGATAATTATTTTGAAGAAAGTTGGCGTTTTATCTTGCCGGGCTATAACGTCCGTCCCGTGGAAATGATGGGAGCTATCGGTATAGAACAACTTAAGAAACTGCCGGAATTTATCCGTCATCGCCGTGACAATGCCGCTTATTTTAAGCAACTTTTCGGTAACGACAAACGCTTTATTATCCAGCAAGAAATTGAACAATCCAGTTGGTTCGGTTTCTCTTTCTTAATTAAAGAAGAATCCGGCCTTCAACGCAGTAAAATAATTGAAGCATTAACGAAGGCCAACATTGATACCCGCCCTATCGTGGCTGGTAACTTCGCCAAGAAAGAAGTGGTTAAATGGTTTGACTACGAAATACAGGGAAATCTGCCCAATGCGGACTATGTGGATAAATACGGTTTCTTTGTAGGCAATCACCAATTCCCGATTAAGGATAAATTAGATTATTTAAAAGACATCTTGGATAAACAATAATAGGAAGGTTGCTTTGTGCCTTCGGCGTCTTGAAGGGAAAACAAGATATATGAAGCATATAGCAAGTGTTGTTTTATACTTTTTTTGTTCATTTTTAATTGCTTCCCGAATTTGGATTAAATATAAATTCGGGAAGATTACCGCAGAACAAATATTGTTTTTTGTGTATACGGATACGCATGGAACAGATAAAAGTTTGCTCGCATCCTTTGCTATTTTTGTCATTATAATTCCGCTTATTTTATCCATAGGTCTTGGCTTTTTACAAAAGTTTTTAGACACTTTAAATGTCTCAAAAATAAATCTTACATTTTTGACGAAAATCAAAAGGTTGTTTTATATTTTAGCCACCCAAATAGCGGGCACTATAAAAAAATATTTTTCAACTGCCCTTGTTTTGGCCTCCCTATTCCTGTTAATATACGCAGGGGTTCAAACGCAACGTTTCAAAATAGAAAAAAGTAAATTCTATAAAGAAAGCGCAGCGTATACCGGGGAAATCATGGAACACTATTATACCGGCTCTAAAAATGACATTTTGTCCAACCCGGAATATCTAATCGCGCATGCCGGGGGGGCTTTATTAAAACCGGAGCCGTATCTTTTTTATACAAACTCGCAAGAAGCGGTTAAAAATTCGCTGCACAACGGATTCAAATATATAGAGATTGATATCCAACAGTTAAAAGATGGACGTTTAGTAGCCTTCCATGATATTGCCTTATTTCGCAATTTAACACAAGACAATCCTTTTAAGCCGGGTCCATTAACAGTTGCTGATTTCAAAACCAAAAAAATCCAAGGATTATATACCCCTATCGGAGATATGGCGTATATTAGAGAAATGATGCAAAAGTATCCGGATATGGTTTTAGTCACCGATATTATAAACAATTTTGTCGCCCTGAAAAAAGAGTTCCCTGATACTTCACGGCTGATTGTGGAAGCATATAACCTGGGTGACTATATCCGCGCCAAAGAAGAAGGTTTTGAAAATGTTGCTCTTAATATTTCATACTTAAAAAACCTCAAAAAACTAAAATCTGCTCTTAAAAAAGGGGTTAATATTATTACCGTAGGTATGCCGCAATTATTAGAAAATGAAGCATTTTTCCGACGATTGCACGACGAGGGTATGACCATTTTTGTATGGGGCGATGTCATTGAGATGGGGATAAGAGAACAGTTACGGCATTTTTTGGGTGTATTTGCCGATATGGCGTACGTTGACTACGATGTTAACAAAAATAATTATTTTATTTTGAAAGGAGCAGATAAATGAGATTTCTAATTTTGCTCTCTGCCTTTGTTATATCTCTGCTTGTAATACTTGGGCATAAATTCGGTTTCTTTATGGTTGATATCGCGTTAATCAAAGCGCTTTACGCAACTAACAAACTACCCCACGTGCTCCTCCGCGCCGCTTTTATACCCTTTTTGATGCTCTTAATTTTTACGGTTTCAGACGTTGTTAAAAAGAAAAAACAGATATCTTCCGTTTTTATTTTATTGGGAGTTTCGTTGCTGATATTTCAAGTTGTTGATATTTTTAAAAATTATAGATTAAATGAATTTTTTTACGACTATTCCGAAAAATCATATTTTTTTAAAAATCATTATATCCCTTATGAAAAAACCAACCATACTATCGCCAAAAAAAGAAACATTATTGTCATCTCTATTGAAAGCATGGAAACAACCTTAAGCCGTCCGGAATTTTTTGGAACGAATATCATTCCTCATTTAAGCAAGGTGGCTGACGAAAATATTTCGTTTTCAAATTATGTAGACGGATATGCCCAGAATTGGACACAGGCTTCTTTAGTGGCCCTTCATGCGGGAGTCCCGCTGAATATAAACAGTCTGGGGTTTAAGATGGATAATGTGAATTACGTATCGGAAAGATTGAAAAAATTCTTGCCGAATGTGAAGACGCTCACAGATATTTTATCGGAAAACGGATACCATCTGTTATATATGCAGCCGGGTAACCTCAAGTTTTCTAACGCTGATTTATTTTTGTTAACTCACGGTTACAAAAAAGAAGAAATTTATGGGGAAGAGGAATTAGCAAAAGAAGGGGTGGCCTATTCTTATAACCAAAATTGGTGGGGACAGCCGGATTCTGCGACGTTGGAAGTATTCAAAAAGAAACTTTTGGAATTATCAAAAAGAGGAAATTTCTTTGCATTTTATTCCAGCATTGATACACACCCGGGCGACTACCCCTATGATGACTTGGAACATCCTTTTAAAGCGACCCTTTTAAACCAATATTACCACGAATCACGTTTAGTAGCCGATTTTGTGAATTGGGCCAAAAAACAAAACTTTTATAAAGATACGACTCTTGTTTTAATCGGAGACCATTCGCGTTGTTCTTCTTTCTCCAAGAGCGAATCGCATCCTATTGCGGAAAAAGAACGACGTGTTTACAACGCATTCATCAATGTTCCTCTTTCTCTACAAGCCACTGTTAATAAAAATAGAACATTTAATCAGGTGGACCTGTTTCCTACTATTTTAGAATTGGCAGGATGGAACATTGAAGGACATAAGATAGGAATAGGGACTTCCATCTTTTCCCAGCAAGCCACTATGGCAGAAGAATATGGTGGTGATTATTTGAGAGAACAACTGCGAAAGTTTAGTAAAGAAAATTTTGAATTATGGAAATAAAATTAACCGCTGTAAACCGAAAAAAAATAACCGTTATTACAGCTACCTTTAATTTGATTAAAGGAGAGCGTCAAAATGTTTTTGTCAAAATGTTCAAAAGCGTTCATGCACAAACATATCCCAATATAGAACATTTAATTATAGATGGCGGGTCAAAAGACGGCACATTGGAATTTATTGAGCAGATAAACAAAAAATACGGTAAGAAAGAATTACGGGTGATATCCGAACCGGACAAAGGAATTACCGACGCCACCATTAAAGGGTACAAAAATGCTCGCGGAGAATATATCATTTTGATGTGCTCGGATGATTATTACTTGCGTAATGATGCGTTAGAACTATTGGCCAATGAGTTAGAAAAAGAACAAGCGGACTTTGTATGTGCCGATGGTTGGTGGCTGTTTTGCCGGGTGTGGAAGGCGGACTTGGAATCTTTTGTGTCACGCCATCCGTTTATAATTAGCACTATGCTGGGGAAGAAGTCCCTTTTTGATAAATATGGGCATTTTGATCCTTCCTATGAGATGTTGGCGGATTATGAACTGATGTTTCGCCTATTAACCAACCCTGCCATAAAGGGAGCCGTCGTTCCGCAGACGCTGACTGTATTGCGACCGGGGGGATTCTCTCAAACGAAGATGGATTTGTTTGTTAAAGAAACCGTACAAATTTATCAAAAATATTTTAATCCCAAGTGCCGCTTGTCCACCAAGGATTGCAAGATGCTCCATTGGGCCAAACCTACTGCAAAACTCTACGCAAGGATTCTCCGCCTGGAAACTAATCCCCGTATTTTGAATTCCATACGCAAGTATCACAACAAAAGGGAATTATTTTTTTACAGACGGCGTATAGCCTTCCTTTCCCTCATGTGGAACAAATTATATTACTTCTTATTCCGGAAGCATTATTTTGATCGCGATACTCCGGAATTGTTTCTGCCAAGCTGGTTGGGACACATGTGTTGTTGGTTTATTTGGAAGAAAGAAAATCGTCATAAATTTAGAGCAAAATATGTACGCCCCCAAAAATAAGCCACTTGCATAAACTTTAAAAACTCCCGCGTAAGCGGGAGTTTTTAATGACGGGATGTTGAGAATTTACCCTTCAATTTGTAGTATGGATTTAGAAATATCATCGCGATATTTCGCAGTTTGCGCAGGCGGCGGGGAAATTTCAAATCGTTTTTGGTCAGTGCACGCTGTAAACCGCGCACTTTCCACCTAAACCACGCATTTCTACGGGCGAATAAATCGGCAGGCAATTCTAAAACATCCTTACGGATTAAATCATACGCTTTTTGCACGGTCCCCTGTGGCACATTTCCAAGCCGCCCGGCAAATATGCGCTCATCGCCGATAAGCAGATTCATTTTATTAAACCAAAATGTTTCTTTTACTTCTTCAAATACACCGTATTCACGTAAATTATCTTCCAGCATACCGAAATTTTTAATGCCGTCGAGTAACATCCGCTCGGCCTTGCCGGAAATACTGCCAGGCCGGCCTACGCGGTAATAATACAATAAATCGGGAATACGCTTGACGCGCCGCGCCTGCACAAAACACATCACGATAAATGGCACATCCTCCACAATCCCGGAAGGAAACCTAATTTTGTTATTTTCTATAATTTCCCGTCGGTATAATCGGCCCCACACAAAGGAACACGCAAACGCAAACTTGGCAAATTCTTCCACGCTATCACCCTTGTCCCGGTCCAGAGTATCTTTATGTGCCAGTTCAAGTCCTGCAGAAGAGGGTGCTGCTTGTCCGGAGTCGTTGTGATAGTTATAAAATCGACAAACCACAATATCTAAATTATCTTTTTTCAACGCATTAAGTAACGTTTCACACGCGGAAGGAGCTAAGAAATCGTCGGAATCCACAAATAAAATATATTCCCCTTTTGCTTCATCCAGCCCTTTGTTCCGGCACGCTCCCGGTCCCTGATTGGCCATTGAAAAAAT
Organism: uncultured Elusimicrobium sp.; assembly: GCA_902766765.1. GTDB lineage: Bacteria > Elusimicrobiota > Elusimicrobia > Elusimicrobiales > Elusimicrobiaceae > Avelusimicrobium. The sequence goes on from CACXER010000017.1 coordinate 63,563, forward strand.
ACGCACGCGCGAGTCTTCGGCTGCCAAATTCTCCAACACTTTCAGCGAATTATCAGACGAACCGTTATCCACACAAATTACTTCTATGTCGGTAAATGTTTGCTCCAATATGCTGCGCAGACATTTTTCTACATAGTTTTCTACATTATAAACGGGGATAATTACGCTGATTTGCGGCATAGAATCCTCTTGGGCTATTCTACTAAAATTTACTTTGCCCGGGCAATGCTCTTTCGCCCGGGTGTTTTTGAATGTTGTAAAGTATAAGTATGAACACCACAAATCCGGCTTTTGCTCGAGAACAAACTAAGGTATAATTAGTTTTTGTCGACGAGAAGTAGGGAAAGATTTAAGGGTTTGCTGTGTACCATACAGGGTCCACTAACAATATACAAGATTTGCGTAATCTTGCTCATTTTGCTCAAAAAACACCGACGAGGAAGTATAAGAAAAAAACCCGCTCTCGACGGAGA